>NZ_JAEQDE010000054.1:0-35507 GCF_020737865.1 Microcoleus sp. PH2017_35_SFW_U_B | reverse complement strand
AACTCAACGATTAGTTGGTCGAGGCTTTATTTTTGAAAAGGTCGCCGATTTTATTCAAAATAACTCCTGTGGATACTTTCGTCTGATTGCCGATGCTGGTTTGGGTAAAACCGCGATCGCCGCAGAATTAACCAAGCGCTATCGAGCGCCAGCTTGTTTTGTTAGTGCTAACGAAAACCGTACCCAGCCCGAAAGAATACTCAACATTCTTAGCACTCAGCTTATTGCCCGCTACACCCTCCCTCATATGTTTTTACCTATGGGGGCAGGCAAAACATCTGACTGGTTTTATGGAAGGTTAAAAGAAGCAGCCAGTAACCCTGAAGGCTTACCTGTTGTAGTAGTTATAGATGCAATTGATGAAGCTGATGTACCACCCCCTGCTTGCAACTGGCTTTACTTGCCAAAGAATTTGCCAAAGGGCGTGTATGTAATTCTCACTCACCGTCCTGGAGATTATCTGCTCACAACAGATCCTGGTGTGCGGGTAGAGGAACAAATAATTACATGGGACGATCCGCTACAGCAGAGAGACATCGAATTGTATCTACCCCTCCAAGTAAAGCGTCCTGAGATTCGTGAGGTATTGGAAAATGCTACACCAACTGTCACACAGAATCAGTTTATTGCTAAATTGCAAGAAGCCAGCCAAGGCAATTTTATGTACCTAGAATATGTTATGGATAGCATCACCAGTGGCGAGGCTGGCTTCACTCCTTTAAATTTGAACAAGCTTCCCCAAGGGCTGACAAGTTATTACGCTCAGTTTTGGGCAGGGATGGAAGCAGTTCGCTGTAAGGAAGGCTGGGATGAGTGGAGTCGTTTGTACCGTCCTGTTATTGAATTATTGGGTGTCGCACTCGAACCTGTCAGCGTGGAATGGTTTGCGGATCATGTAGATCGCCAGCCTGATGAAATTCGAGATCGAGCATTACAAATTTGGCGAAGATTCTTAAATAAAGAACAGCACAATAATAGGGAAACTTGGCGGCTTATCCACCAATCTTTCGCTAACTTTCTTCAAGAAAAAGTTGAGAGTAAAGCAACTCATCGTCGCTTAGTTGAATACTACTTAGCTTTTAGGGAAGAAGATAGTTATAAAAAACATCAGGGCTATGCTGCAAGGCATTTAAGTATTCACTTAACAGAAGCTGGTCTATGGAAGGAAAAAGCAACCCAGATAGCGAATCATAAATGGTTTGCCAAAGAACTAATCGATAGGTCAATAGATGATGCGGATCGGAAGATAGTACAGTTAGGTAAATATAATGTTAATATTGGTGAGGGTTCGAGTATTCAGATAGGCGATCGCATTTACCAAGCTGCTGATGCTGAAGTAATTCGGGAAATTGTACTAGATGCTCTACTCCAAGAAGAGTGCGTCCGATTAAAAAAATTGCTAGAAGCAGGAAGATGGCGAGAGGCAAATGATTTAACTAGAACGATCGTCCTGAAAGCAGCCAAAGCAGAAAAAGAAGGCTGGCTTAGTGATGAACAAATCCAAAACTTCCCTTGTCCAGTTCTGCAAATCATCGATAATTTATGGTTGCAGTACAGCGATCGACGTTTTGGGTTCAGCGTTCAAAAGCGGATCTTCAACGAATGTGAAAAAAATCCGCAAGTATTTGGCGATCGCGTAGGGTGGTGCATCCAGAATACTTGGATTTCTGCTAGCCAAGTTATTCATACTCCGGCTAATGCACCAGACGGTCATCTTCCTTGGGGTATCGTGCAAGTTGTCAAAATGGATAATGCAGCTTTAGATGCTTTTGTAAAAGGTCAACGAGCTGTTACAAAAGCAGTCATAGGATCGGATTGGCAAAAATTGCAGCTTATTGCAGATTTTATGGGACTTGGCGGATTTTTAACAGGTGAAACTGTTGACAAGGAGGAATTCAAGAGAAATATGAAATATGAACTTTCTCACAAGGAGGCATGGTGGGAGGGAAACAGGCTAGAAGAGTTGAAGGTTCGTAAGCTGTTTTCGTTACTCGAAGCTTTGTCCAAACCTATGAGTTCCCGAATAGACTGAACAACCTGGAGTTAGAAAACTCTTTACAATACAATAAGTGTTCCTGATGAGCTAGACTTTAGATCGTATTGCCAACCACCAGCAAAGTAAGGCTGATATTGTAGTCCTGGGACAGTCGCTCAGCGGTGGTAATCAGATTGTGTCTCAGAGTGGTAAGTATGTCATCAATCTAGGACAGGGGGCAGGATATTCAGGTTGGCGATCGCATTTACCAAGATGTTGATGCAGAAAGCATCAATAAAGCTTTGCTGAAGCAGTTTTCAATACCAGAATGCTAACTCATACATTATATATACACAAAGATATCAAATGACACTTTCTGAAGATATCAATCAAATTCTGAATCGGGTTGAAAAGGGACAGCAAACCGATGAGGATAAGACCATTTTACGCCAGTGGCTGCTGGCTGGCGATCGTCAACTGTCCATCCAACTAGGCAAGTACAATGTCAATATTACAGAAGGAAAAGAAATTCACATCGGCGATCGCATTTACCAACAGTGGGATAAGGAAGCAATGGAAGCCTTAGTTAAAACCATTCAAGAAACAAGCGGTATTCATCAAAATACTCAGGGTGGGGATGCAGCAGGAAGAGATATTGATAAACGTAATGTTTATGAAAATTGCACATTTATTCAATTCTTGACTCAAGATAGTAACTTTGACAGCTTTTATCAAGAATTATTTCAAAATTTAAATTTTTCTATAATCCCTCCAGAAAGCATCCAAAAAGCATACCAAGATTCCTTACCCCCCGATGCGGATGTATGGGATTTACCACCTCCCAATGCGGATGTGTCGGATTTAGCAGGAAATAATATCGAAGCAATAAAAAAAAATGGAGGGATTTAGGCAGCTTCCCCAGTTTTTTGAACGCTTAAGTCAAGACCAAAATGTACCTGTAGAAATCCGCGATCGAATCGCAAACAAATTAGCCTCAAAAAAGTATCCAGAGACTGATAAGAATAAATCGTCAACCGATTTTTTTTATAACCAACCAGGACCTTTTAAATCATACCTCATTGCTACGCTTGTTCCTGGTGATAACGATGGGGATAAATTCTTGCTAAACGCTTGGTTAATTAGTGATGATTCGATACAAGATTTATCAAAGTTTCAGTCCCTGCTTGACCACAATGAACAACAGAGAGGAAAATTATGTAAGTTGACTCAAATCCCTACAGAACTCAACAAGTTTCTCACAAAAGCTCTGAGGTATCTTAGAGGAAAAAGGTATGACTTAACCATAGAAATTTTCTTGCCCATTGATTTAATGTGTATGGAGATAGATCGCTGGAAAATTACTGACCCAATCGCAGATGACATTACTTTAGGAAATAAGTATCCAATTCGACTGAGATCGCTAGAACGTCTCAATCTTGATTATTTGGATTCTTATTTGTCTCAATGGTATGAATATTGGGATAAGGTTAGGGATATTTTACAGAATGATGAACCTATCCAACAATTATTTGAACATCTTCAAGAAATGGAAAGTTTTAACTGGAAGTTATTGAAGAGTAATTTGAACGGTAAAATAGGACTGAAAGTTACTTGCACTCATTCCAAAGCTATCAGAAAAGATTTATTTAGAGCTATCTTAATAGCAACAACGCCTATTGCTATTTGGATAAGAAATGATGTTGCTAATTTGGATCGAGTAACTGCGATCGATAAAATCTTAACTTTTAAACCATTATGTCATTTATGTGAATCGGTTAGACTCACTAGGGAACAAGCTGATGCTCAAACAGAGGAACATTTGGGGCATCATTTAGCTCTTCTCTGGGAAAACCCTTATCGTTTAACTCCTGATATAATGGTTGAGTTGAACTCCCCCGGACAATAACAAAGGAAATAACAAAGGATTGGAAATTCAAACATATGACAGACTGGAAAATTTTTAAAGGCAATAACGAACCCCATGATGATATTAATCGTCTTCCTGAACCTCCTAGTTGGCGTAATTTTGTCGGGGTAGATGATGCAATAGTTCAAGAAATTGAACAACGCTGGCAAGACTTTTGTCAAGGTTTAGATGAGAATACCAGAAATAAGGAAAGAGGGCAAAGTTTTCGGATTCATACCGATAAGAGCAATGATCGCAATAGTGTGATTAATATGGTCAATGCTGCCTTGTATTTAAGACGACCTTTGTTAGTGACAGGAAAGCCAGGAACGGGGAAAACTTCTTTAGCTTATGCAGTTGCTTACGAATTGAAGTTGGGAGCTGTATTGCCTTGGTATATTACCGCTCGTTCTACTTTACAAGAAGGATTGTATCGTTATGATGCGATCGCACGTCTGCAAGATGTCCAAATGGGCGATAAAAGTAAAGATATTGGTCGCTACATTCAGCTTGGGGCTTTGGGTACAGCCCTGTTGCCTTCCCGTCGTCCCCGTGTTTTGTTAATTGATGAAATAGATAAAAGTGATATTAATTTACCCAATGACTTACTCAATTTATTTGAAGAAGGGGAATTTGAAATACCAGAATTATCTCGGATTGCTAAAGAAGTAAATCGGGTAGAAGTTCGCACCTATGATGGCATCGATCTTCCCATTATTAACGGGCGAGTGGGCTGTCAGAATTTTCCCTTGATTATCTTGACTAACAACGGTGAACGAGATTTTCCACCTGCTTTTCTCAGGCGTTGCCTGCGGTTGAATATGCCCTATGACCCTGATGCCAAGGCGTTGAAGGATATTGTCAAAGCACATTTGGGTAATGATGTGTTGACACAGGATGAGGGTAAAATAGAGAAATTAATCGAGAAATTTATACACTTGCGAGAGGGAGGTGATATTGCCACAGATCAACTGCTGAATGGGATTTATATGGTTACTCGTGAGTTTAAACCAGAAAAAGCAGATGAAAAAGATTTGGTTGATGTGTTGATGAAATATTTAACCAGTTCGGAGGAGAGATGATTGATACTTTAATTACTGCACTTAGTAAGGAACTGGAATTGTCAGCCGAAGAGATTGCTGATACGATTTGGCTGGCACTGCAAATACAAAAATCTCAATCTGAATCAACTGTTACCCAGAATTTAAAAAACGATCTCTCCCAGCCCTCCTTAAAAAACGAGGAGTTAGAGGGGGAAACATTGCCAGAGACAAAAACTAAAACTTCAGACTCAGGGGAAACCGCATCAAAACAGTCACCAGAGGAACAAAAAGCGGGCATTTATCCTCGAAATCAACAGGAAACCCTTTTCAAATCAGAATTGTCTTTTAAAGTCCCTGATGCCCCTTCTTTGCGCGAACCTCTAACCCTAGCACGGGCATTAAAACCTTTGATGAGGCGTATTCCCTCCGGCACAACCTTGGTTTTAGATGAAGCTGCTACTACCCAACGAATTGCCAATGAAGGGCTTTGGCTACCTGTATTAAGGCCAACTCTAGAACCTTGGTTAGACCTGGAATTGGTGGTAGATGAAGGAATCTCGATGCAAATTTGGCGACATACCATCAGGGAATTGGAACGGTTACTGAAAAACTATGGAATTTTCCGAGATGTGCGGGTTTGGGGATTGATTGCGGATAATCTCGAACAAGTGCAGATTCGTCGGGGTATCGGCGCAACGGCTAAAAATCAATCGCCTCGCAGCCCAGCCGAATTAATTGACCCCAGCGGTCGTCGTTTAGTGTTGGTGGTGAGTGATTGTGTATCATCCCTATGGCGCGATGGGAAGGTGACAACTACGTTAGAAATATGGGCAAAACAAGGTTCTATGGCAATTGTGCAGATGCTTCCTAAGTGGTTGTGGAAGAGAACGGCTTTAGGAAGGGCTTCAGAAGTGCGGTTACAAGGGTTGAATCCTGGGGATTTTAATCAGAAATTAATCGCTAAAGAAGTGTCTTTGTGGGATGAATTGGAGGAGACGCGGGGGGTTAAAGTTCCTGTATTTACTTTAGAACCGGATAAGGTGGCGACTTGGGCGCAAATGTTGTCAGGAAAGGGCGGTATTTGGACATCGGGATATGTGTTTAAGTTAGATCCAATTCCTGTTAATAAAGGAAGAGAGTTATTTAATCTGAATTATGGTCAACAGAGTGCGGAACAGCGCGTTCAGGCGTTTCGGGTGACGGCTTCACCAATGGCGCGTAAATTGGCCGGATTGTTGGCGGCTGCACCTGCGATTAGTTTACCGATTGTGCGATTAATTCAGAGGACGTTGTTAAAAGAGTCTCAACAGGTTCATGTAGCTGAGGTGTTTTTAGGGGGATTGTTAAGACCATTATCTGAGATTAATGCGGAGACTAATCCCGATTATGTTCAGTACCAGTTTATGGATGGAGTACGGGAGTTATTGGTTGATTCGGTTCCTTCAGGATATGTGCTGAATGTGGTGGATGAGGTATCGAAAGATGTGGCGAAGAATTTAGGATTATCGTTGGAGGATTTTGCTGCTGTTTTGAGGAATCCGCAACAGGTTAGGGATAGTGAGATTGCTGGGAATGTTGGTTATTTTGCAACGGTTACGGCTCAGGTTTTGAGGCGTTTAGGTGGGGAGTATGTGAAAGTTGCTGAGGAATTAGAGATATACAATAGACCAGATTATCAAGAAAATGTTCAAGCAAATTTAGACTACTTTCCTGATATTGAATATCTAATAAGAGGCACTTTACCTCAAGATTCACCTTCTTATATTAAACGCAAAGCTGATGATGAACTTTACCATGCTGTGAAAGCAAGACACTTCAACAACCTTTCACCTGAAGATGCCGAATATGTGTTGAATTTGCCTTACCACTTAGCGGAAGCTGGTAAGGGAAAAACGGCGATGACTGATGATTTATCCGAGTTACTGACTGACTATGAATTTATTGAATATAAAATTTTCTCTCTCCCGCCACAACTACTGATTGATGATTACGACTTAGCTTTGCATCCAGACATCCAAATTCATCAAGAAACAAAAGAAAGTCTGAAATTAATTCAAAGTGCTATTAAATTAGCTGCAAATGTCTTGGCTGATGATCCAGCACAACTGGCAGGACAACTTTGGGGTCGTTTGCAGTCCTTTAAAAAGCCTGAAATTCAAGCGATGCTTGCTCAAACACTAGAATCACTAGGATATATATGGCTGCGTCCCCTGACATCTAATCTAACACCACCAGAAGGAACATTAGTCCGCACCCTCACTGGGCACCTTGACTGGGTGAAAGGAGTGGCTATTACTCCCGATGGGAAAATAGCTGTTTCCGCTTCCGAAGATAAAACTCTAAAAGTCTGGGATTTATCTAGTGGTGTCGAACTGCGTACCTTCACTGGACATAGTAGTTATGTACAGGGAGTTGCCATTACTTCAGATGGGCAGCTAGTTGTTTCCGCTTCATTGGATAAAACTATTAAAGTCTGGGATTTATCTAGTGGCTGCATATTGAAAACCTTGACAGGGCATACTAATGGGGTAAATGCAGTTGCTATTACTCATGATAGGAAATTAGTAGTTTCAGGTTCACAAGATCATACTCTCAAAATCTGGGATTTAGATAGTGGCAACGTACTGTCTACTCTTAGCGGACACAATGATTCAGTCACAGCAATCGCCATCACTCCTGATGATAAACTAGCGGTTTCTGGCGCATGGGACAAAACCCTTAGAGTTTGGAATTTGCAGAGCGGAAATCAATTACATATCCTCACCGGACACACTGGCGCAGTACGAGCAGTCGCTATTACTCCTGACGGGAACCGAGCGGTTTCGGCTGCTGATGATGATACTCTCAGAGTCTGGGACTTAAGCAGTGAAAATGAAGTACCTATTGTCATAGAAAAGGCTTATCGTTTCCACTCAGTAGCGATTACGACCGATGGAAGACTAGCTATTTGCGGTGCAAATGCTAGTCCCATTAAAGTCTACGATTTGCAAACACGGCAAAAACTACAAACATTTTATGGACATACCTTACTTGTGAATGCAATTGCTATTACTCCTAATGGTCAATGGGCTGTTTCTGCTTCCTCTGATAATACCCTCAAAATGTGGAATTTATATGCCAAAGATGTGACTCGAAACGGGCATAAAGACTGGATAAATGCAGTTGCAATTAGTTGCGATGGAAAATTAGCAGTTTCTGCTTCAGAAGACCGTACTCTTAAAGTATGGGATTTACCAAGTGGAACTGAAATGCGTACTTTAACTGGACATAAAGGTCATGTATGTATAGTGGGGATTACTCCTGATTGTCAACACGTTATTTCCGCTTCAGACGATCCAAATATTAAAATTATAATATGGGATTTGCAGAGTGGGAACGAATTCCGTACTATCACTCAGGACTATTCAGGAGAGGTGCTTGCGATTACGACAGATGGTCAAAATGCTATTATTTATGAGTTTGCTCACAAAAGCCTTAAAGTATTGGATTTGCATAGTGAAAGCGAACTTTGTATTTTCAAAGGACACTCTACATCGGCAGTCGCAATTACTCCCGATGGACGACTCGCTGTTTCAGCACGGGATAAAACCCTCAAAGTCTGGGATATCAACAGTGGAACAGAACTGCATACTCTTACTGGACATACTGACTGTATAAATTCAATAGCCATTAGTCCTGATGGAAAATTAGCAGTTTCAGCATCAAATGACAATACTCTTAAGGTCTGGGATATCAATAGTGGAACTGAATTGAATACTCTGATTGGTCACTACTATTGGGTGCGGACAGTCGCGATTACACCAGATGGGCGATTTGTCGTTTCCGGTTCCTGGGATAAAACCCTAAAAGTCTGGGATTTGGAGAGTGGTGAGGACATTACAACCTTTGACTGTGAAGGAGAGGTAAATGCCTGTGCTATTTCTCCCGATGGTGTGACTGTTGTTGCTGGTGGACGCTCAGATAAAATAAGTTTTTTACGGTTGGAAGGTTTGGCATAATTGTAAAGGGCGATCGTATCCATGAATGATTTCAACAACCTCTCAGATGAAGATACTGAATATATTTTGAATCTGCCCTATCACTTAGCGGCTGCTGGGATGGCAGATGAATTTCACGAATTACTGACAGAGTTTGAGTTTATTGAATATAAAAATTCGGCTGCAACACCACAGTTGCTTATAGAAGATTACGCTTTAACTGTTGCACCAGATATTGAGATGACTCAAGCCAAAAAAGACAGTTTGAGATTGATTCAGGATGCCATTCGGAAGTCAAGTCACATTCTAGCTTACCCAGAAAACAAAACTCAACTAGCGGGGCATCTATTGGGTCGCTTGCTATCCTTCAAATCGCCAGATATTCAAGCACTTTTGGAACAGGCAAAACAGGGGAAAAATACTCCTTGGTTGCGACCCCTGACTCCTAGCTTGACACCACCAGGAGATGCGTTAATACGCACTTTTACGGGTCACACCCACTATGTCAAAGCAGTTGCAATTTCATCAAATGGACAAATAGTTATTTCTGCTTCCAACGACAACACCCTGAAAGTATGGGATCTCACAACTAACACCTTGCGACACACACTCAGAGGACATACTGACCGAGTTCTGACAGTCGCAATTACCCCAGATGGGCAGTTTGCCGCCTCTGGTTCAATTGACAAAACTGTCAAGCTCTGGGATGTAGTTCGCGGCATTGAATTTAAAACCCTGACTGGGCATACAAACTGTGTTAATTCAGTGGCGATCGCACCAGATGCACAATGGGTACTCTCAGGTTCCTGGGGAGTTGGGGATGGTTTGTGCCTTTGGGATTTGGCTGAAAACAAACGATACACTCTCGCAGATTTGCAAAGGGTCAACGCAGTTGCCATGACCCCAAATGGGCAAATAGCCCTCTCTGGCTCAGACGATCGTACTCTGACCTTGTGGGATTGCAGTGGCATTCCGTTATATGATGCCCTAACGATTGCTCATGATGACGATCCTTTCGTACCAGTAGTTTCAGGGGTTTTTATTAGGGGTAATCGACCGGACATGATATTACACACCCTCAAGGGACATACCGAGGCGATCAATGCTGTGGCAATAACTCCAGATGGACGGCTAGGGATTTCCGGCTCTAAAGACAAAACCCTCAAGCTGTGGGATTTAACCAATGGCATCGAACTCAAAACCCTGACGGGGCATACCGGAGCTATCAACACTGTAGCGATCGCCCCTGATGGACGAATAGCAATCTCCGGATCTGCTGACCATACTTTGAAAGTTTGGGATTTAGGAAGCGGCAAGGAGCGTAACACTCTCATTGGACATACTAACTGGGTGATGGCAGTTGCGATCGCGCCTGATGGACGGCTAGCAGTTTCTGGTTCCTCTGACCAAACCTTGAAAGTCTGGGACTTAACAATTGATAGCCAACCGGGCATTTTTTCGGGTCATGCAAACTGGGTCAGAGACGTGGCGATTTCTCCTGATGGACAGTTGGCTATTTCTGGAAGCGCCGATCGCACCCTAAAAATTTGGGATTTAGCAACTGGCAGGGAACTGAAAACACTTGTAGGTCATGATAACTGGGTTAGAGCTGTCGCAATTACTCCAAACGGGCAGATGGCACTCTCTGGCTCAATTGACAAAACTCTAAAGCTCTGGGACTTGTCAAGTGGTAAAGAATGTGGCACGCTCACAGGTCATACCAGCACAGTTAATGGGGTAGCAATCGCTCCTGATGGACGCACGGCTGTTTCTGCTTCGTTCGATCGCACCCTAAAAGTCTGGGATTTGACCAGTTGCTCAGAGCTTAAGACGCTCGGCGGACATTCCGGCGATGTTTGGGCAGTCGCCATCACGCCGGATGGACTTAAAGCAATTTCTGCCTCGTCCGACAAAACACTAAAGCTGTGGGATTTAACGAGTGGTACAGAACTTAAAACCTTTACGGGTCATACTGATAAAGTCATCGCAGTAGCAGTTACCTCAGATGGGCAGATAGCTATCTCTGGATCGGTGGACAACACGCTGAAGTTGTGGGATTTGACAACTGGTACAGAACTTAAAACCTTGACGGGTCATACCGACTACATCAATGCGATCGCAATTACCTCGGACGCGCAAAGGGCTATTTCCGCTAGTTACGACAACACCCTAAAAGTCTGGGATTTAGAAAGTGGGAAGGCGATCGCCACTTTCATCGGAGATGGTGCTTTATTTTGCTGCACCGTTGCGCCTGATGGAGTGACAATTGTCGCTGGTGAAGCATCAGGGCGACTACATTTCCTGCTATTAGAAAGTATTGAGTAACTCACAGAGCGATCGCACTTATAGCATATTCCAGGTTCATGAAGTACAGTAGTAAAAGTCTTGGTTAACTAACTAGATACATCGACAATATTGTGTGTACTACATATACAGGGAATATGCTGTATGAATCATTTTAACAACTTTTCACATGAAGATTCCGAATATGTGTTGAATTTACCATTCCACTTAGCGGAAGCTGCTAAGGGAAAAACGGCGATCGCTGGTGATTTATCCGGCTTATTGACTGATAAAGCTCATCGCCACTTTTAGTGCTGAGAGTCCATTAAAGTGTTGTGCAGTAGATGCCTCTGCATTGACAATTGTTGCAGGTTAAGAGTTGGGACAAGTGCATTTTTTGCGATTACAAAGTTTAGAATAGTTTAAAAGAAGAAGATTTATAGATTCCAATTAAGCAGATATCGCGCTGCGATTTTTGAGCGAGAAATTGACCTGAAAACTTATCAAAACAAATCAAGTGCAGTCAATGCACCGTTAAAAACTCATGTCAATCTTAAAAACAAAGCGAGATTTGATTTCTGCCCTGCCACTCAAACATTTGAAGGATATACCACAATACGGTTTACTTAAGGGTTGGGAGGCTTTAAGATATTAAAAACACGAGGATTCATTTTTATTCCAGTACCTCTGTGTTTAACTTTTTTGGATTTAAATTTTGAAACAGGTTTTTTCACAACTCTTGGGTTATTTCTCTCAACTGTTTGTGGCAAAGTCGCATCAAGAATCTCCAAATTCAACCAAGTTAAAAAAAGGGTATTTCTTGTGCTTCTAGCCGCTGAAATTTGGGAACAGCACGACGAATAACTCGTAATGTACCGGTGAAAGAAATACTTAATGGCGAAATTTCTGCACTATGTGCTGTTTGACAAATTAATGACCGCACGGCCCAATGTCCTAATAATAGACCATAAATTTCTTGTACTACTTCTCTTGGTCTTTGAGAGCGAACATGAGTTTTTTTTTCTAACAGATGTACTTTGAATTCATCAATTGTATTTTCCACTTCCCAACGTTGATGATATTCGGCAGCTAATAACTTTGCCGGAAATTTTTGAGAGTCCAATAAGCTTGTAATTAAACGATACTTAATTTCTGCTGTTGGGTCGTTTAAGTTTTAAATCGTGTACTCGATTACTCTGATTTGGATAGGTTTAAATCCTTTTTTTCTGAATTTGCCTGGGGGATTAATAAAACTTAAGTAAGAACCATCTTCTAGTTGTGTTCCGCCCTGGAATTTAACATTTGACGGAATTCGTCCTAAGTAGTCACAACCCCTGCTGAGTGTGGCTGACACCATCGCATATGAATGTAAACCTCTATCCCACCTTAACAACATTTCTTTAGTAACTGAGCGTAATAACCTTAATGCTCTGACTCTTTCTCCCATCTTGTATGGGCATATTAAAGCATCAAATATTAAATGTGTTCCTGCTTCTACTAAAATAACTCAATACGGTTGACTTAAGGCTTTTTGACGAATGTTATCTCAGGATTTGCTAGGCAATACAGGCATTTCTTGAAAGTCAGATTGTTCTTAAGTCAACCGTATTGAGCTATGCAGATCACATGATTGAGGGTACGAGGGCCTGGGATATTTTTATGTCTCTTGTTGCTACTACTCGTCAGTTGGGAATCAGTTATTAAGGGTTATGTGTGTGACCGAATTTCTCAACTTGGAATTATTTCCTCTCTGTTCACTATTATTCGCGAAAAATCTTCTCTTCATCCCTTGGGCTTGTCTTGGCAACTAGAATAACTGCTACCCCTACTTATTGAGCGGATACGTCAGTTTTGCCAATACCAACATCATCGGCCACCAGCAGTCGGACAACGGGCAACCGCAGCGCCATCAATAGGGGTACTAACTGATAGGGACGGGGGCGCACGGACAGGCGGCTGAGACAGCGAAACGAACCCGCCCCACTCCGCAGACTTAAGCGGGTGGCATTGAGGAGGAGTTGGGCGGCGGTGTGGTCTTGAATCGTGCTGGGATTGGGTGCGGGAAATTGGGCGGGTTCAATGGTTTCGAGGTTGAGGGCGTGTAAATGCCGCAAATTTGGTCTTCATTGCCGCTTAAGGGGCGCAGGCGGATCGTGTCGGGGCTGTCGGAGGGCAACACAACCCACTGGCGATCGCGACAAGAGACGATTGAACCGATGATAGCTCTCATTGATACTCCCTGGATGCCACTAACAGTTTAGGTGTTTTGGTGTCTCAGGGAAACTCGATCGCCCGTTTTAGGATTGTCCCGCGATCGCGAACAATCATCTGATCGCTGTTTTTCGATCAACTTTCCAACATTATTTATTTTTAGAATACCTGAATCGATTATCCCTCATCGAATCTACGATCGCTCTTTCTTGGCCAATGGTACTGGTTAGCGTCCTTTTGCCAAGTCAGCATAGATAAACATTTCCACTCCCAATACAATAAGAAATAGAAGTTCAGCCCAACTCAATATTCTTATAGCTAGAGGAGGTTGAGAGACTAGAAACCAGAATGCTGACAAAGCGATCGCTCCTGAAAAAACAAACGTAATCTCATCCACAATCAACTGCTGAACCTTGCGTCGTTTGCGGTGTTTGTCGTTGCGGTGAGCAATTTCCCAACCAAAGAGGGTTTCCAAATCCGTATAGCCTGTGTGTTCCTTCACCTTGTCAACCAGCTTGTAGCGGATGTAGCTGCCGATCGCCGAAATCTTTTCATCATTGACCACATAGGTCCAGCCCAGAATTAGGCACACCCAAGGAATCACCAGTAAAGCGTAATAGTTGGATGGGTTAGAAACAGCGAACGACACGACTGTCACGAACAAGCCCAGAGTCACGTAAAGCAGGTTGTCCCGGAAGCCTATCCGTTGAGCCTGCTCGGATTTCAGTTTGTCGTATTCCTTAAAGAAAATTTCAATAATTTGGTCTTTATCACTCATGGCTGACTCCCAGTTTCTCGAACCCTGTACCTATTGTGACTGATGAGAAACCATTCATCAGCAACTCAAAGAAATTTTCTCGACTCTAGGAAAATCCTGATTGAATAGCTAAAATAGTGGATATTTAGATTATTTCCAGGATCAATCATGCCTAGTGCAGTAATATTGACCGCTCTCCCGGTCGAGTATATGGCTGTTCGCACCCATATAGCCGACCTCCGAGAAGAAATGCACCCCCAAGGCACAATTTACGAACGCGGAAAATTTGTTGCTAACGCTACGTCATGGGAAGTCGGGATTGTGGAAGTGGGTGCCGGTAATGCCGGGGCGGCGGTGGAAGCGGAAAGGGCGATCGCCTATTTCAATCCCAGTGTCATACTGTTTGTGGGAGTTGCTGGAGGCATCAAAGATGTGGCGATCGGTGATGTGGTAGCCGCGACGAAGGTCTATGGTTACGAGTCTGGCAAGGCAAAACAGAAATTTCAACCCAGACCCGATTTAGGGCAATCTACATACAGCTTAATCCAGCGAGCGAGGGCTGAGTCGAAAAAATCAGATTGGCTGCAAAGGCTGACATCTGCACCGGAGTCTACCCCCCGCGTATTCGTTGCACCGATTGCCGCCGGGGAAAAAGTGATTGCTTCAAGCAAGTCTAATGTTTTTAAGTTTATCCAGTTGAATTATGGTGATGCGGTAGCTGTCGAGATGGAGGGGCGGGGCTTGCTACAAGCGGCTCATGCCAATCACCAAGTATCGGCACTGGTTATCCGTGGGATTTCCGATTTGATTGATGGTAAGAGTGAAGCCGATGCGGGTGGTTCTCAGGAAATGGCTGCACGCAATGCCAGTGCGTTTGCTTTTGAGATTTTGGCAAAGCTTCAGATTGAGGAGGCGGATAAGACATCTTCCCAACAATCTACTCTGCCACTCCTTTTACCTAAATCTGCTCAAATCATGAGTTCTGACTCTACACCTCCAAAAGTTTTTATCAGCTACAGTCATGACTCCCAAGAACACAAGGAGCGGATTCTGCAACTTGCCGATCGCTTTCGCGAGGATGGTATTGACTGCGATATCGACCAGTACGAAGATTCGCCGCTTGAAGGATGGCAGCGCTGGATGCTGAACCAGGTTGAAGCAGCAGATTTTGTGCTGGTTGTCTGTACGGAACAGTACCATCGGCGATTTCGGGGGCATGAAGAAGTGGGAAAGGGTAAGGGCGCAACTTGGGAGGGTGGGGTCATTATTCAAGAACTCTACGATGATCAAGGGAAAAACTCAAAGTTCATTCCTGTCACTTTTACTCCCCAGGATACTGACTTTATTCCCAGTCCTTTACGCGCTGCGACTAACTATAGGCTGAATACTACAGATGGGTATGAACTGCTTTACCGTCGTCTGACCAATCAACTGATAACTCGCAAACCGGATCTCGGTAAATTACAAACTTTAGCTCCGCGCGATCGCAAACAGGTTTTTCCAGCTATTTCAGATGATTCACCAGCTTCTAATTCTCGCCCACTCAACTTTTTTGCGCTTGATGATACTTGGGTTGGTCGGGAAAGTCTGATTCAGGATTTGACTCCTCGAATTCGCTCCTCTTGTCGATTACTAATACTTGTGGGGATTACAGGAATTGGGAAAACGGCTTTAGGGGAAAGATTAGCAGTCGAGTTATCAGACTGGTTTGAGGGAGATTGGAGTAAGTTTCACGAGGAGAATTTTGAGGACGAACAGCAATCTAATGATTTTGCCAGCGTCGCGGCGAGGTGGTTGGAGAAGTGGGGCGAACTGATTACACCGGAAGACCGTAAAGATACTCAGCGCCTGCTATATCGGTTGGTGAGACATCTAAAAGAGAATCGCTATTTGGTTCAACTTGATTCTTTAGAGAACATTTTACAGGGGAATGAAGAAGAGGGATGGAGTGATTTCAAAGATGAGTGGTGGGTGCGATTTTTTGAAAGTTTGCTAGCAGCAGATTCTTGTGAAAGCTGTATCATCCTAACTTCGCAAGATTTACCCGCTCAAATCCCAACAATAGGAACGAGGTATCAAAATTTTTGGTATTGCCAACCTCTGAGCGGTCTGGAAGAAGCAGAACGGTTGCGATTGTTCGATAAAACAGGATTAGATGTTGGTACAGAGTCAACAGGTAAACCCTATTTAGAAAGAATTGGGCGTGCTTATGAGGGACATCCTTTAGCGTTGCGGGTGATTGCTGGAGAAATTAGAAATCAGCCTTTTGATGGTAATGTTCTGGCTTACTGGAATCAGTACGGACGGGAAGTAGAAGAGGTTGAGAAGGCTATCGAGGAAGCGAAGACTAAGGGAATAACAGCATCAGCCGATGATAAGTTCAACCTGCATCGATACACACGCAATTTACGAAGGAATGTGCGAGTTAGACTAGAAAAGACTTTTAATCGGTTGCAAAAAGATGTTCGTTATGCCTATATATTGCTGTGCGAAGCTTCGGTATATCGCTGTCCAGTACCGGAGGATTTTTGGCTCTCGCATCTGGAGGATTGGGATCGGGATGAAGATGAACAGCAGGTAGCGTTGGATACGTTGCGCGATCGCTATTTAGTGGAAGGAGTAGTTGAAGGCGATCGATGCTTGCTCAGACAGCACAATTTAATTAGGAGTGTATCGCTTGAACATTTAAAACAATTGGATGATTATGCTGAATGATTTTCGCAATGTACAGATTCATGGAGAAGATCCTGTAACGATAACTGGACTAATTTCAATCGGAAATAATGCAAAAATTCAAGGAAAATATCAGGAGGCTACTCAAAACTATTTTGAAATCTTGGAATTGGCTTTTCAAACCGCAAATCAACAAGCAAAAGCGATCGCTTTTGCAGGATTAGGTAGTATACTCACCTGTTGCCATCAGTATGAAATGGCACTTGAATATTACCAACAACAATTAAATGCGGCCAAAAAGATTAACGATATCCTGTGGGAAGCCGATGCAATATGTAGTTTAGGATATATCCATTATTTATTGAAAAATTACGATGATGCTATTAAATTACAGGATAAGTGTCTGGATATTGCTAATATAATTCAAAATACAGAGTTAAAAGCAAGAGGATTGCGTTGTCTTGGGATGATTGATTGTGAACTACAAGAATATAAAACAGCAATTGATTTTTATAGACAATCTATTGATATTTATCAAGACAATAAATTACAACTAGAAGAGGCGGAAACTTTAGTCTATGTAGCAATCGCAGAAAGAGAAGCGAAACTTTCTCAAACAGTAGGAAAATTAAGGCTAGTCGATTTAGAATCAGTTATATATAATTTATATAATGCTTCATCTATCTCTGACACACTAGGTGATAACGCTTTAAACGCCAAAGCTCTAAAGGAATTAGCAATAACCTATGAACTAACAGGTGAAATGGAGATAGCCAGAAGCAAATGTAATTCAGCCTTAAAGGCTGCTATAAAAATTCAAAATCATTATTTAATCAATGAATGCCAAGAAATGATAAAAAGATATACAAACTATGAAACTGAACAAGAAGAATATAGTATAGAGGATCAAAATTGGTACTCACCATCCTTCCCACAAAAAACAGAAGGAATTGATGAAAAAGAATGTCAAGAACTCAAAGAGAACACTGATGTTGTAATAATTACTGCGACAAGTGTTGAACTAAAAGCAGTCTTGAAATTGTTTGACCCTTATCCTGACCAAGAAAAGATTTTACGAGTATACGTTAAATCTGGAACATACTATTGTGGAAAGTTAGGCTGTTACAACACGATTGTTACTAAATGCAGGATGGGAGCAGTAGATGATGGTGCATCTACCTTAGCAACTAATCAAGCTCTAGATATGTGGAATCCCAAAGCTGTGATCATGGTCGGTATTGCTTTTGGTAAATGTACCACAGAGCAGAAAATAGGAGATGTTTTGGTTGCCTCAGAAATTATTTTCTACGAAAGACAGCGCCAGGGAAAAGAAATAGAATCTCGCGGTAGTATTCCGCCAAGTGACGGCACATTACTGAATCGCTTTGAAAATGCTTATGAATGGCAATTTTCTCTTCCCAATGGCAAGCTATCTACAATTATTCCTGGTGCTATTCTCTCAGGAGAAAAGTTAGTTGACGATCCAGAATTTAAAGCTGTCCTCTTTAAGCGGTTTCCCCAAGCCAAAGGAGGAGAGATGGAAGGATCTGGACTTTGTGCAGCAGCAAGAGAATCAAGGACACCGTGGATTTTAGTGAAATCCATCTGCGATTGGGGAGACGGGACAAAACATAAAAAGCATCAACCATTGGCTGCCGCCGCTGCTGCTAACCTGGTGCATTATGTGTTATCTCAACCTTATGTACTTGATTCAATTAAAAAGCCTTAATTTTCTGTATTTTATACTAATTAACTCTAGCTTATGAATCACACAACAGAATTATCTAATCATGACGAATTGAGTTTACAGGAAGTTAGTATTACACCTTCCAGCAATTTAGTTTTAGCAGAACTTGGAATAGATCCAACCGATATTAAATATATCAAACCCCGTTGGAAACGCACCCAATACAGAGCTATTGTCAATTGGATTTCTAACTATAAACCGCATTTAGATGCTTCCAATATAGAGGAAGTCAAAGGCTTTATCGAAGCATTTCACCATCTCTGCGAAGTAGAAAATTGGGGACAAGCTAAGAATCTTCTTTCTATTGACCTCAATACACCTACTAATGAAGAATTGCACGCGCAAATGCGCCTTTGGAGTTACTATCGTCAGGTATCCGATCTGTACGATAGACTCTTAGGCAAGTTAGATTCTAGATGGGATGCTATTTGTTGGAATGGTCTAGGCATTGTTGCTAATTCTACTGGAAACTACCACCGAGGAATTGAGTGCCATCAGCAGCATCTGGAACTCGCGCGCTCGCTAGGTGATTCTCAGCAAGAAGCAGTGGCACTGGGGAATCTAGCTATTACCTATAATTCTTTAGGTGACGTTACCCATGCGATCGATCTCTACGAACAGTGTTTAGCCATCCTACCGGAAATAGGCGATCGACAAGGAGAAGGAAGGGTATTAGGGAATTTAGGTATTGCGTACAATTCTCTAGGCAATTTTTCCCGCGCTATTGAATACCATCAGCAGCATTTAGATATAGCGCGAGAAATCGGGAATCGTCAGGGAGAAGGAATAGCACTCAGCGGTTTGGGTTTTGCTTATTACGAGCTTGGAAATTACCCTCTAGCAATTGATTGCCACCAGCAGCATTTGGCTATTGCACGGGAAATCGGCGATCGCCAAGGAGAAGCGATGGCGCTAGGAAACTTAGGCAATACTTACAATTCATTAGGAAATTACAATCTAGCAATTGAATACCACCAGCGACATTTGACAATCGCACGGGAAATCGGCGATCGCCAGGGAGAGGGAAATGCGCTGGGAAACTTGGGTAATGTTTACCATTGGCTGGGAGATTACAGTGGTGCAATTAAGTACCACGAAAAATATTTAACCATCGCACAGATAATAGGCGATCCTCAAGGACAAGGAGCTGCATTAGGGAATTTGGGCAATACCTACTATTTGCAAGCAGATTATGCTAAAGCCGCTGATTGTTATCAGAAGCATTTGGCTATTTCGCGGGAAATCGGCGATCGAAAAGCAGAAGGGAATGCACTAGGCAATTTGGGTAATATCTATGATTCATTAGGAGATTATAACCAAGCTATGAATTACCACCAGCAGCATTTGATGATCGCGCGGGAAATCGGCGATCGACAGGGAGAAGCTGGTGCTTTGGGTAATATTGGCAATATCTGTGATTCATTAAGAAATTACGAGCAAGCCATTGAATACCACCAGCAGCATTTGAGAATTGCACGGGAAATTGGCGATCTACAAGGAGAAGCAACTGCATTGATTAATTTGGGTAGTGCTAATTATTCCCAAAAACATTTTTCTGGTGCAATAGATTACTATCAGCAGGCTTTAATAATCGCAAAGGAAATCGGAGATAGACAAGGAGAAGGAATGACATTGTGCAATTTGGGAGCTATTCTCATTGAATATGGTCAGTATTCAGAAGCGTTAAAATCTTTGCAGCAAGCCCTAGACATTTTGCATGAAATTGGTGATATTTCTACTGAGGCTACTGCTCTATATAACTTAGCAAAGCTTTATCAGAAGTTGACGTATTCCGAGCAAGCGCTGATGTATTGCGGTCAGGCCTTATCTATTGCTACAGAGTTAGATATACCTTTACAAAAAAAATGTAGAAAATTAAAACAACAATTGGAGCGCAGCCATGACTAATTCGACTAAAAACTTCTCATTTGGTACTAAAAAATGGATCGACTAATACCATCTAGCGAGACATTTTTAGCTAAACTTGGTATTGAACAAGCTACGTTAAAACTTCTTACCCCGAAATGGAAACGCACTCAATACAGAGCAGTCATTAACTGGCTGACAAAGTATAAGCCCGCGACAGATGCTTCAAATCTAGATCGAGTACGAGGTTATTTGGAGGCATTCCATCATCTATCTGAAGTCGAAGCTTGGAATCAAGCTTTAAAGATTTTAGTCATTAATATTATTGAGCCAGAAAATGAACAGTTACATAATCAACTATTTACTTGGGGATATTATAGAAATTTATCAGAATTATACAATAGACTCTTAGAACCCTTAGCTAATATAGCTCCCTATTATCAGACTATTTTCTTATATGGTATGGCCAAGGTATATTATGCTCAGGGATACCTGGAAAAAGCCATTGAATATTATCAACAGGCATTAGAGCTTGCACGTACACTTCCCGATTGTCAGCAGGAAAGTGCAATTCTAAATAGCCTCGGACTTGTTTACTTATATTTACGAGATTACTCCAAATCAATTAATTACCATTGGCAAAGTTTAGTTCTTGGATGGAAAAATCATAACTATCAAGGGCAAGCTATCGCTTTGAACAGCTTAGGGCTGGTGTTTTGTCAACAGGGAAAATACTCCAAAGCAATTAAGTACCAGCAGGAGAGTCTGAGGATTTTACGTCAAAGCTACAACCCTTCGTATGAGGGAAGGGTTTTGGGAAGCCTCGCGCAAGCTTATGGTGGTTTAGAAAATTACGAGAAAACTATCGAATACCAGCAGCAACATTTAACAATTATGCGAATCATCGAAGATCGTGCGGGAGAGGGAGAGGCATTATTTAACTTAGCAACTACACTAGCAATTTGTAAGCAGGATTCAAAAGCTTTGAAATATTTTCAGGAATCTCTGGAAACCTGTAGAGAAATTGGCAATCGTTTGACTGAAGTTAATGTCCTTTTAAATTTAACAGCCTTTTATCAAAAATCAGGTAATAAAGATTTGGTTCGTAAGCATTGTCAACAGGCTTTTTCCATTGCCGATGAACTAGGTATACCGCTTGACTCCTTTCAGCAGCTAGGCTCACGGAATCTAGAAAATTTCCCAAAAGCCTGAAAGTCTCTCTAGAAGAATACCAAGTAGCTACCGATCTTTAGCAACAAGCATTGGCTATATCCATTACTAAAATGAATGAAGTAAAACTAAACAGCAGTCAACTTATCAAAAATTTGGGACTAAATAATAAATTTATCCGCTCTGTAAAGCCGAGATCAAAACGCATACAATACAGAGCTGCATTTAACTGGTTAAATCTCGCTCAAAATTCAAAAGAAATGGTAAAAAATGAATCTTCAGATTTTAGTCAGGCACAGATGTTTCTGGAAGCTATTTATCACCTGTGTGAAGCTCAAGATTATATTGCTAGCATCCAGGTTTTGGAATCCGAGATTGAAATGCCTCTCTCTAATGTTCCAAAGATGCCACTTCATTCTTACCTTCTCTACAACGGACAAGGAAACCAACTCTTAAAAACAGTAGATACGATCCTTGAGGGACTTCAGGATGAAGAGAGTAGTAAATGTTTTCTCAGAATGCTCAAGGCCAAAGCAGCCGAAAGTTTAGGCGATCGAAGTTTAGCAGTTCAAATTTATGAAGATATTTGTAAAAGAGAACCACCACAGAGTAGAGAGTATATAGAAGCTTTCGCTCGTCTCGCTGGTTGTCAAGTTCAAATGGGTCAATATCAAGTTGGTGTTCCAAATATAGAAAACGCTCTAAAATATATTGAAAACGCGGGACAAGACACTTTTACTGAACTTAAGAGTGACCTACTAGAAGGGCTAGCATTCTATACTATGAATACTGGTTCATTCAGTAAGGCGTTCGATCTATTTGGTGATGTATTTCGTCTTCGGCAACAGAATGGCATGATAACAGGACTAATAGGACCATTAGCACATCAGGGAATTGTACTTCGTAAAAGTTCTGTTCCTCGACAGCATCTCCTTAAGATTTTACTGGTTAACACATTACGTTTATTTGGGTTAAGTTTGTTTTCCAATGCTTTGTACAACAGGTTATGTCAGCCGTTAAACTCTACTATCGATCGGAATTATGAAAGAGCTGAGAATCTGCTTCGACAGGCATATAATCTATGCGAAGAAATAGAAAATGAGAATGCGAAGGCTTGGATTGCACATCACCTAGCCTGGGTTATAATCAATCGAGGACAAGCAACTTTAGCTGAAGAAGAAGCGTTAAACGCATTAAAACGATATGAAGCTATTGAGGATCGAAGAGGCATCTCTGATTGTTATGAACAATTGGGCAGAATTTACCTAGCGAAAGACAGATTACGTCTCCATGAAGCTGAAGCCTGCTTAAATCAAGCATTAAACATTAGGCAAAATATTAATAATTTTCACGGAACTGCTAGCTCAATACTAAGCTTATCATTTCTATATTGGCACAAAGGAAATTATATCAAGTCTCTTCAGTTTTCGATCGAAGCAACTCACTCATACTACCGAATTGGAATGTTAAATGTGAACCGAATTATCGGAATCCTAACTCTTTTCTCTGTATGGACTGTCGGCAATCGTGATTGGACAGCCTGAAATCTTGTATAATTATCAATAAAATAGAAATTATCCTGTCTCAAAAATCGGGAGTAATGACGATGACTTTGCTGACATTACCCCTAAAAGTTAATCTCGATCCTCTACAAAAAGATTGTAGGGACTTAGAAAAACAATTGGAGTTCAATCATGAATAGCTTAAATAAGTTTGTTGATGAAGAGCAACAGGCGATGGCTACGCCCGCTGCAGGCATCGAGAAGGTTGACATCCTACCCTCCGGTGAGTCACTTCTGGTGGCGCTTGCCATTGATCCCTATACCCAGAAATTTATCAAGCCACTTACTAAACGTACCCATTATCGAGCAGTAATTAACTGGCTCACAAAATATAAACCTCTGCTGTCTACCACAAATCTAGAGCAAGTAAAAGGTTGCATAGAAGCATTTCACCATCTCTGCGAAATAGAAGCTTGGGAAAAAGCGAGCGAACTTCTATTTATTCATCTCAATACACCTACAGGCGAAAAGCTACACAATCAACTCTATACCTGGGGATACTATCAAGAACCCCTTGACTTATACAATCGAATTCTTCACAAGATAGATTCTCGAACAGATGCTATCATTTTCAACAATAGCGGTAATTCTTATCTTACATTTGGTGACTTAGAAAAAGCAATTAAATACTATCATCACAGTTTCACCATAGCCAAACAGATTGGCGATTCCTTGCTAGAAAGTCAGTGTTTAGGAAATCTAGGACTAGCTCATCGAGGTATTGGTAACTCAGGTAAAGCAATAGATTATTACCAACGCAGCCTAGCGCTCGCTCAACAAATAGGAAATCGCCAACAAGAAGCAGGATGCTTGAGAAGTTTGGGAGAAGCTTACTTCGATTTGATAAACTACAAGGAAGCTAGAAGCTGTTTTGAACAAGCATTGAGTTTTGCCCGAGAAGTTGGCGACTATCAAGAAGAAGGTCAAAGTTTGGGAAATTTAGGTCGGCTCTATTTGATTCTAGGCAAACCAAATAAAGCGATTGAGTATTATCAGAAAAGTTTGGCGATCGCACGGCAAATCGGCGCTCGTCAAGATGAAGAATCGGCGCTGGGAAGTTTGGGCAATCTTTATATCCTATTAGGACAGCATACCCAAGCTGTTCAGTATTTAGAAGAAAGCCTAACGATTGCGAAAGAAATCGGTTCTCGTCGGGGTCAAGAAAGCAATCTGGAGGCTCTGGGGAGTGCTTATCATCGCCAAGGAGACTGCGAGCGAGCGATCGCATACTACCAAGAAAGTCTCAAGATTGCACGGCAAATTCAAGATCGCTTTTGGGAGAGCAAGGCAATCCGAAGCCTGGGCAATCTTTACTCAATCTTAGAAAACCACGACAGCGCAATCCAATACTATAAGCGAAGCTTAAACATCTCCCAACAAATCGAAGATCGCCCCGGACAAGAAGCTGCTCTAGCGCACCTTGGAACCCTATATGCTGAATTAGACGATCCGGTTAAAGCGATCGAGTGTTTTCAGCAGAGTTTGGCGATTTCACGGGAACTCAATGACCTTCAGGCACAAGGAGAGTATCTCGAAGATTTAGGTGAAGCCTACTATGCGCTAGAAAGCCATGCCGCTGCTATTAATTACTTTAAACAGAGCTTGGCAATTAGACAAGAAATTAGCGATCTTCAGGGACAAGCAGAAGTCTTATGTAACTTGGGTCTAGCTTACGAAGCGAGCGAGGAATATACTCAAGCGAGCGAGTGTTACGAAGAAAGTTTAGCCGCAGCCGAGGCAATTGACGATTCTTTACTCAAAGCTAATGCGCTCTCAAATTTGGGTGATGCTAACTACGCTCTGGAAAATTATACCAAAGCGGTTAAATGCTACCAACAGAGTTTGATCTTGAAGCAAAAACTTCAAGATATTCAGGGAGAAGCGATCGCTTTAGGCAACTTGGGGGCTGCATACCACACTTTAGGAGACAATATTAATGCGCTCAATTACCAACAGCAAAGTCTGGCAATTTCTAGGGAAATAGAAGATCTTTCGATGGAAGCAACCACCCTTTGTAATATGGGATTGACACTGACAGAACTAGAGAGGTATTCAGAAGCTCGCGATGCCTTGCAGCAAGCGCTCAAGATTTGTCGTAACATTGGCGATCGTCCCACAATGAAGGAGGTACTATTGAGGTTGGCAGATATCCCCAAAAACAGCTCATGACTGGGCAATCTCGGAAAAATTCGTCAAGATATAAAGCTATAGATACTATATTCCAGAACTTTGTATGCCTTGCGCAGTTATCCTCACTTCTATTTCTGTAGAGTATCTGGCTGTTCGCACCCATCTCGCCGACCTCGGAGAAGAAATTCACCCCCAAGGGACAGTTTATGAACGCGGTAAATTTGTTGCTAACGGCAAGTCTTGGGAAGTCGGGATTGTTGAGGTAGGTGCAGGTAATGCGGGTGCAGGGATAGAAGCGGAAAGAGCGATCGCCTACTTTAAGCCTGAGATCCTTTTCTTTGTGGGTATTGCTGGAGGGATCAAAGACGTTGCGATCTGTGATGTTGTTGCAGCGACGAAGGTTTATGGCTACGAGTCAGGAAAAGTAGGAGACCAGTTCTTAACTCGACCTGAAGTGGGACAATCCGCCTACGCACTGGTGCGGAGAGCTAAACGAGAGGCTGAAAAAACAGACTGGTTACAGCGATTATCCAGCAGTCCCGTTCCACAGCCCCGTGTGTTTGTAGCTCCCATTGCTGCTGGAGAGAAGGTAATTGCTTCCAAGCAGTCAGATATTTTCCAGCTTCTGAGGATAAGTTATAACGATGCGATCGCGGTCGAGATGGAAGGATTTGGCTTCCTGAGTGCAGCCTTTGCCTACCCCAACATCAAGGCGATCGTGATTCGAGGCATCTCTGATTTAATTGAAGGCAAAAACGACGATTCCGTAGAGTCTGAGCAGGTTCGCCAGGAGAAAGCTTCTCTTCATGCCAGTGCTTTTGCTTTTGAGATTCTGTCAAAAACTTTAGTTACTGAAACGGGGTCTAATCAACAGCTAATTGAGAATTTACAGCTAAATTTTCAGCAACTTGAACATGGCTGGTTGAACAACCGTTATTCTCCCGATCTTCATCAAACTGGTCAAATAGAAGCCGATCTACATCTGCGATTGAATGGCCCATCTTCTCAACCTATATGGCTGCACGAGGTAAGGCAGATTCGTGTACTACTCGAAGATGCACACTTGGCGATTTTGCGCCTGAGACGGTATCCGGAGTTCATGCAGCGGGATGATGCCGAAAACCTAATTAGCGGTGCTGAAAAATGGATAATAGCTGCGATCACTGAACAACAGGAATTAGAAAGCCGCATTGTACGCGGGAACTCCTTCCCACTTCCTGACTTTGAAAGGGAAGTCACTGATGAAGATGCCCCTTGGCAGCTTATCAGAGTAATTGAGCCAGACGAGAAACACTCTTTAGAATCACCAACTGCGGATATCGGAAAACAACTTGAGGCGACCCTGAATCGTTGGCTTGCCCGAAAAGTTACACCCAGATACTTACAAAGCTTAGGACAGCTTGCTGCTTACATTGGTGAACCGGGAGTAGGAAAAACCCACGCCCTCGCTCATGCGGTTCAGAGACAGCTTGCAGCAGGTTTACCTGCAATTTTAATCCGCGCCAAAGAGATTGATTTAGCACGTAGTTGGGATGTAATTATGGCTGAAGCGATCGGTAGGCCCGGATCGAATATCAATCAAGTTATGGACACACTAGAAGCTGCTGCGATTCAAGTCGAAAATTCTCGTTTTTTAATCGCTATTGATGGTCTTGATGAGACTCCTAGAGCAGAACGGTGGGCTGAAAAAGTTGGAGAACTGATTCCCCTTGCAAAGAAATACCCGAAAGTTCTGTTTGTTTGTTCGCTACGTACCAACCTTTTCTCCCGTATAGCTTTTCGAGATGGGATAGATTCAGTTCACTTGAGTGGTTCTGATGCGACCCTTGGTGAGATTTTTAAATCTTATTGCAAAGTCAATCGAATTGAATGTCCTCCTATTTTGCGTTGGGCTTTGCAAACTCCACTTGCAATTAGACTTTTCGCTGATTTATATGAAGAAAAATATATAGATATTAATGCTGTTACGCTCCAGGATTTCTCACTGGCAAAGCTGATTGACCGAAAGATTAATCATGCTGAACGTGCCATTCGAGAAAACGATCCAGAAGGCTGGAGCGAAAACATTACCCCAGTTCGCGATACTTTACGCGCGATTGTTAAAGGTTGCCTATCTAAGGGAAAACTTTTGCAGGCAGAGGCATTAAAAGTTGCTGAAATCGCTCAAAAGATACCAGGTATTTTGTCTTGCCAACAGTTACTCAACATTCTAGAAAAATGTCGCGATCGCGGACTTTTGCTGCTTAGAAGTCAACCTTCAGACTATCCATTTGAGGGCGATCTTCTCTTTTGGGAGCCTACCTATGAAACCATAACGGACTTCCTTCTCGCTTGGGAAGCTCATAAAGAAGCAAAAACGAACCTCAATAATCCAGAGATGCCAAATTACCTGATGTATCGAGATAATGCTATTACACTTGCTGCCTATCTTCTGGGCATGGATGGTTATGACTTTTTTACTACAGGATTATGGTCAAACAACTTAAGCATTAAAAAGCGGGAAGAAATCTGCCTAACAACGATTTTAATTATGACTCCAGCCAAAGGAAAAAATTACGGAAACTGGGTTATCGAAATCTTCAAGAGAAATATGCCCAGTTGTAGAAAAGTCTTGGAAATATTAGTGATTCCTGGACTTAGAATCCCTGGTTTTCTATATGGAGCTAAGTTTATTCATGATGTACTGCTACCAATGCAGGTCGCAGAACGCGATTTGTTCTGGTCGGGCCCTGATTACATCCCACACAATCATGGGGCACCCTGGGAAGGCTTTGGAGAGGCAGTTTTGGACGAACTGGAAATAGCCGATGATGATACTTGGGATGCTGCTCCATTACTATTAGCTTGGGCAACGACTACAGTAAAAAACGACAGTCGCAGACGAATTCGTGGCAAAATTGCGGTGTGGGGCAGCCAAAATCCTGATGGATTATTTGCTCTTCTTAAAGAAGCTTGTCAGACCAACGACCCACAGATGCAAGAGGATATCCTCTCTGCTGCTTATGGAGCTTCATGTTTAACTCGACCAGACGAAAAATGGCTTTCCTTGTGCGGTTGGCTAATTGACAACTTTTTCGTTCCTAAAGCACCTCTTTATACTCACAATATAGTTGTTAGGCACAGCGCTAGAAGCATCATAGAACGTTGTGTTGCTTGCCATGTTGAAATTGATGCAGAGCGCCTAATTAGCGTTCATACGCTATATATAGAGTCTGAAGAAATACTTTGCATTGACAAAGATGCTGCTATTCATGTAGACCCGCATTTGGGAATTCAACCAGTTACAGGAGACTTAGCTTGGTATGTTGTTCCAAGAGTGATCAAGTCATTTTTTGAGCGGTATAAGTTCACAAAGACGAGTCGAACTGACAATCAAATAAATAACGAGACTGCAAGCAATTTCGACGATATGGATGAAAAATTATTGAGAAGCTTTGTTGAAGGTTATATAAGAAAATCAGCTAAAAGTGAATCTCGGAGAAAAGTAAAAAATATTCTCAAAAAAATAATCAAAAATCAATCAACAAAAGCAAAGTCACAAAAAGGGATTTCTGAGGAAACATACCAATTAATAATGCAGCGGTTAACTCAACCATCTGAGGATCTCAGTGAAGAAAACTTTTTTACGATTCTATCACAACGAGAGTATTCACCATCAGCTCAGGTATTTTTGTCAAAATATAGTGCAGAATATGAGATTTCAGAGTTGAGTCCTACACAATTTGCTTTTGGTTTTGTTGTTGCTTACATAACAGAGTTGGGCTGGTCGAAAGAATTTTTTATTAAAGAGCCAAATGGTGGTGAACCTGGTGAGATTCTTGGTGCAGATATTGCTATTCTTCGTGAATATTCTCAGGCAAGTCACGGCTCACGAAGCACTACTGCAACCTTTTGCGAGAAATATGTCTGGGCCTCCACCCACGAACTTTCCGGCTTCCTGGCAGATCGAGTCGCAGTATATGACTGGAATAGATGTTTTGAACCTCCAGTAGACCTAAGTTTATTAGCTGAAGCAACAAATCCAGCATCAGATGTAGGCTATGGTCAATTAAAACTAAATCAAGTATTAGATTTTTCCGAACTTGTCCCTGATACTGAACTAACTGAATTCGCTCAAGTCGAGCGAGTAAATGAGTGGATTCAAAAAGCTCCTTTGCCAAATATTTCATCTTTACTACTCCATAACTTAGATGAATTACCGGAGTGGGCAAGAAACGACGAATGGATTGTCCTGCGATCGTTTGTTATTAGACGTAATGCAGACAGCCAAGCAGAATCGGCATTACGGGCATCGAGTTTTCTATTTCCCTCAAATGCGTCACCCCTACTAGAGGAGGATGCCCAGCTTGGAATACTACCTGAGCTAAATGAGTTCTCTTCGGGAGTTGCCTCAGTCGAGTTTTATCGCGATCCATGTGAAGTTGTTTGGGCACCTTGGATTGAGGAAATTGAGGGAGCGATAGGCCACAAAACTTTGGATGCGATCGGTAATCCCATAGAACTGCAACTTCAGGCAACGACCTGTCAGTTCCATTGGGAAGCCCCGGATGGAGAGAATAATGAATGGGTTCCAGCAAAAGCTATTCGAGAAATGCTGGGGATTGTTGATTTTCGAGAAGGTCAATTTCTGACAGCTAGCGGACAAGTTCAGGCATTCACCTTTAATAATCCAGGAGAACGTTGGCATACACCCTCTTGTCAAGTTCTACTGGTTCGCCGTACCGCACTCTTTGAATCCCTGGCACAACAAAATTTAAGCATCGGCTGGGGAATTTGGCTGAACCGAGAACCATCTTACCCACTTATCACCATTTCAGATAAGAAAAGAATGTTCAGAAATTGGTATGCCATTGCACTTGGGAGTGGAGACACATTCAAAGTCATTCCCTACAAAGATAACATTGAACCTTGGTATAAAGACGATGACATTGCTGAGGTTACCCCTCAAAGTTAATCTCGATCGCCCTCAATTTACCCACCAGAAATTTTATCAACTCCGTCTCCGTAATCTTGAATTGACGATCGAGCGCAAGCGCATCAGTTTATCCACAGGAACGGATGCGGTTTGATTAAAGAACACACGAGTTCGCTCGCCGGACGGCTCTTACTCACGAAATAAGAGCCAAATCGATCGATATTTTGCACCATTAACGGCGTAAAATTTAGTATTTATAATGTCACTTTGAAAGAGTAAATGCTCGACTTACTCCCAGAGCAACAGCCCTCAACCTTGAATTTGCGCTGTCCGGTCCCCCTGACTCAGCATCCAGCAGCAGTGTACCTCGACAGTTTGGGGAGCGAACGGTCAAAGGCAACCATGAGAGAAGGACTCAATATCATGGCCCGGATACTGACAGGTGGGGAGTGCGACGCAATGACTTTGAATTGGGCGGCATTGCGCTACAAACATACGGCGGCTCTGCGCTCGGCTATGGAGAAAAAGTACGCCCCGGCGACGGTGAACCAAATGCTGTGCGCCCTGCGACGGGTGTTGAAGGAAGCTCTGCGGTTGGATTTAATCGACCCAATAGATTACAGTAAGGCGGTGGATGTCAGGAGTATCAAGCAATCGGGAAAAGTTAGGGGGCGCGCGCTAACGCTCTCTGAGATTGCTGCATTGATGCAAAGCTGCTCTGGTAAGACTCCTATTGATGTTAGGGATAAGGCGCTGATTGCTATCTTGCGAGGGGGTGGCATCCGTCGCGGTGAGGCGGTTAATCTGTTGAGGCGAGATTTTAACTTATCCACGGGAGCGCTGTTCGTCCGAGAGGGCAAGGGTAAGAAAGACAGGACGGTTTATCTCCCGGAGTCTGCTTGCGTTTTGGTGTCTGAGTGGCTCGATTTGAGGGGGGAGGCTCCGGGCCCTCTTTTGTACCCGATTCGGAAGGGGGGAGAAATTCAGCGCCGACGCATGACGGAGGATGGTGTGTTGAAGATTGTGCAGCGGCGGGCTAAACTTGCTGGGGTGGAGTCTTTTAGTCCCCATGACTTCCGACGCACGTTTTGCTCGGATCTCCTCGATGCTGGGGTGGATATTGTTACGGTGCAAAAGTTGGCGGGTCATGCTTCTCCGGTAACTACGGCAAAGTATGACAGGCGTGGGGAGGAAACTAAGCGGCGGGCCGTGCAGCATTTGGAGTTTTAGCGCTTTGTGACGTTCTCTCCCGTTAAGTGCTGACGCACTATAAAAGGTGGACAAGATTGACATCTAGGACTCTGATGAAACTTATAGTTCCTTTATCAATAGCCTCCGCTAATCCTGGGTTTAAGCTACAGAAGAATTGGCTGTTGTCAGGTTTTTCGTAAGCTACTTGAACAACATAATACCAGTTCAAAAATATCGTGCAGCAGTAGCGGCAGTAGGTCGATATAAAGTTTAATCCAGTAGGGAACCAAGCTTGACTTGGTAGTTCGTTCCAAGCAACAAATAGAGTATTCAACGGAGTTCCGACCGCAGTAAAAGCAGCCGACGCTGGTTAATTTATAATATCTGTTGGGCCAAGGCAGTCGCCGCCTCTGAAATGCGTTCCCTTGGAAATTGTCTATAACTTTCGCCACCGCGCATCCACTCCCCGTCCCACACATTTAATCCTTCCCTCATCCCGTTCTTGACGCAAAATGCGACGAATTAAATCCACAGAAACCACCGGACAACGCTGCTGTAACTCTCGCATCGAAAACTCCCAAGGCAAACTCTCAATTGCCTGTAAAACCATTGCCGTTTTCGTTCCTTTTGCTCCTCCAATCACCCCAACCCGCTGCTCAAATTCTCGATAAGCTCCTAGTAACATTACCCCTAAAAAATACTCCGACCAAGGCAACAAGCTATGCTTCCCCTCATGCCAATTTTGAGAAGATTGGTATAAAGCATCATAATAACTTTCTTTCGTGCGCTCCACAATTTGTTCTAAACTAATAAACTGCCCTACTTCATAACCCGCTTGATACAACAATAACAGCGTCAGCAATCTTGCCATTCGTCCGTTACCATCCAGAAACGGATGAATGCACAAAAAATCGAGAACATAACTAGCAATCAGTAACAATGGTTCAATCTCACCTTCACGGGAAAATAGATTAAATTTCTCATGCAACTCTTCCATAGCATGAGAGGTGGCATAGGCGGCAACAGGAGTAAATCGCACTATTTGTCTACCATCAGTTGTGGTTGCCGTAATTAGATTTTCTGTTGTTTTCCAACTGCCACCTAAACCGACGCTAAATTGATATAAATCGCGATGAAACTGCAAAACAATATTCGGAGTAAATGGAATATAACCATAGCTGGCGTGAATTGTATTCAGTACATTCCGATAACCAGCGATTTCCTGTTCCGAACGATCCCTTGGTGCTGTGCGTTCCGTTACTAATTTGCGAATTCGTGCCAGAGGAACGGTAATTCCTTCAATGCGGTTAGAAGATTCGGTACTTTGAATAATCGCAGTTTGCCGCAAAGTTTCTAGCACTTGTGGCGCTTGTTGCTTGTATAATTCCTGCTTGCCTTTGTACTCCCCAATTAAGCGAATCGTCTGTAGCAGTTTTTGGGTAATCGGTTGCTGGGTTAAAAAGGTCTGTTCAAAAGATTTCATAGATTAAAAGCACCACTGTCATAGCCATTGAGTCGCTTAGGCCTATTATATAAGTATTTTTAATATAGGTACTAGCCTGGTCACAGTACCTATATTAAAGGTATTGTACCCGATCGCATTTGTACTGTTTTGTGTGTCAAAGGTCGCCAGCTTCCCACCGGGACTACGGTACCAATACCCTGGAATAAGGGGCTAAATGCCCAAATTAACGAACGCTATTTTCCTCCACAGACTCTATAGATGCGTGTTCAAAAGGCGCGGCGCGTGTTTAAAAGGCGCGGTGCGTGTTTAAAAAGGCGCGGTGCGTGTTTAAAAAGGCGCGGCGCGTGCTTAAAAGGCGCGCGGTGCGTGTTTTATAGCAATTGAACAACTTGATTAAAAGCGCTTCGCGCTGGAGCAAAAACCACCTGTCCCGAATTGGAAGTGGCTCAGGTGAGACAACCCCAGAACAAGGAGTCAAAAGCTATGTTAGGAGAAATTTTTTCTGACAAAATCGCAGTATTGCAAGAAGAAATCCGCATCAAAGAAGCGCAGGTATCGTCGCTGCAATCCGCAGAACTTAGCGTTATCGATGCGATGGCTGCATTGAGTTCCGCCATCGCCACAGCAACCGAAATAGCACCACTGGCGATCGAAAAATTGAAAAAGTCGGTCATGTCCTTGTGGGACAATGACCCTAACGACAGAGCCCCCGATGATGGCAACCAAGACAGCAACAGCCATCCCGAAAACAGTGGCAACAGCAACCAAGACAGCAACAGCCATCCCGAAAACAGTGGCAACAGCAACCAAGACAGCAACAGCCATCCCGAAAACAGTGGCGGCAACAGCAACCAAGACAGCAACAGCCATCCCGAAAACAATGGCGGCAACAGCAACCAAGACAGTCACAGCCATCCCGAAAACAGTGGCAACAGCAACCAAGACAGTCACAGCCATCCCGAAAACGGCAACAGCAACCAAGACAGCTTCTTGACAGAAAAACAAGCAAACTTAACTTACTGTGGCGACAACCGAATCGGTCAAGTGTATTCTTCTGACGGAGAGATACAATTTTCTTACCTGAGAGGGAATAATAAAGCAAAACTTGAATCATGGGGCAGATACTTGATTCGAGAAAAATATGCTGCTGGATTCCAATTACGCGCACCAAATTGCGTTACAGCCTGCAAGCACGAAATCAAAATCTGGGGGTTAAAAAACATCCAAATACTGTACTTAATTAATCTGAACAAACAGCCGCCATCCGCTGACTTTGCGGAAATAAATCCAAGTACGCTTACTTTTCCCAAACAGTACGAAGTGCGCAGGAACACAAAAGCTGTTTTTGCAAGTTCTGACTATCAAGAAGCTCTCGATTTTTACCAAAGCGAAATCAAAACCCCAATAACCGTTATTGCTAGTCTACTAGACCCGGAATACCGAGTATTAGAGCAGTTCGATGCTCGCGTTAAAACCAATACTAATCGAGTTATTTTGCTTCCCGAAAAATCTGCTTAGAACTGCATTTTATGGCATTTGTACGGAAAATATACGGCACGAATTTTGACAATTTGCAGCCGGGTTTTCTGTACAAATACTATTTAATACCATTTTTCTAAAGATGTGTTAGAGATAAAGAATATAAAATCCAAGACCATCCGGTGAGAAAACCAATGACATGATTCGTTAAAGATGCTAAGATTTCCTGAACTTTTACGCGGAGTTCGTCAAGATTACTAAAGACTAACCAAGCTAAAAATTCTTTGATATATTCCCACACTCTTTCTGTTGGATTTACTTCGGGACAATGAGGAGGCTGAAATAGTAAAATAATATTGTCTGGCAATTCAGATTTGCTTAAAAGATGACCACCAGCATTATCGACTTGAATGATATGCAATTCATCGGGATATTCAAGCGATAATTGTTCCAAATATGCTTGAAAACAAATTTTATCTAAATGGGAAAACTCCCAAAAAAAACTTCTTCCAGTAGATGGGGATACTGCTCCATACAGCCAAAAACATTTGAATTTCCATTGATGTTTTCCTACGGGTTTTACACCCCGTAGTGTGATCCTTCGCCGACCAATTGTATGTAGTCCTAATCGAGTTTCGTCACTACACCAAAAAAGCCACTTCTTGTATTTCTTTACTTGGTCAGGAGCTTTATCTAGCAAGGCTTTAATTCTCTCTGGCAGGCTATTTTTGAATTCATTAACTGCCGTTGGCTCTTGTTCACTACTCCGGGGTCTTGGGATTTTTAATTTACTTTTCAACTCCCCTTTGACCAAGGAGTATACAGCTTGATAACTACTAGGTATCTCTTTGATCAACCAGAGCCAGAGATGAACTTCTTTATAGCTGGAAAATCCTTCGGGGTCTCTCAATTCTTGTTGTACTAAAGCCGCCACTTCAACTGAAAACTTTTTGGGTCTGCCAAAAACCTGTCGATTTTTTAACAAGTTTTCTATGCCACCCTCTTTATATTGAAAGAGCCAGCGATGAATTGTAGTTTCACTTTTGCCCAAAATAGATGATACTTCTCGGACTGTTTCTACTTGTTTTGACTGAAACAAATAAAGCATTTGAACTTTATTATATGCTAAGATTCTTTTTTGTTGTTTCCGAATCTCT
>NZ_JAEQDE010000179.1:0-6003 GCF_020737865.1 Microcoleus sp. PH2017_35_SFW_U_B | reverse complement strand
TTTTGATCTATATTACCTGTTTATCTTGCACTTTTTTCTCCCTCGCGCCATCTAAACCTATGCCACGCAATATGTGATTGATTTTTCAGCAAGCCCTAAATAAGATGAGCTGCATTTGTCCGCCACACAAAAAAGCCCTGCGACAAGCAGGGCTAATGTTAAATTATAGAGTTGTTAGCAGAGAGAGAATATGACTCTCCCTGCCTCTTAAAACGCACTCTTAGAACGTGAAAGTAGTTCTCAGAGTACCAATAATGATGTCGTCATTATTGCGGTCTTGATTCGGGTTGGTAATCCAAATGACGCCCGGAGTCACGGCAATGTTATCCGAGAGCTTGAACTTGTAGAAGCCTTCAAAGTGCCACGAAGTATCGTTGTTGAAGTTCCGCAAATTGCCAGGAGCCTCAAGTTTATCCAAGTAAGGCTCACGACCTACCACAAAGCCCAGCAAGTTGCCTTCTTTCCCTAAATCGGGCAAAGCCAAAGTGGCTGCGTAGTTCCAAATTCTCGCATCGCCGACGCCGAGAATACGAGCATTGGTTAAACCAGCCCAGCCCCCAATGATAAATCTCGGGCTGAGTCGGAACGAAGCCTCAGCACCGTAGGAGTTGCTGACAACTTTGCGAGCGCGGAAGCCGTCAAAGCCTTCGCTCAAACCGTTGATGGAATTAGCCACGCCCGTGCCTGTAAAACCGCCAAGTTTGTCTGGCCCGTTCCCCAAACCGTTGTCAAACCCGAAGTTACCTCTGCTAAAGTAACCGTGGTTGTAAGTGAGAGCAACTTGCAAGTTGCGTCCCGGGGTAAAAGTCAACTGCCCCATCGCTGCGTAATCGCCGTTGAACAAGCCTGCGCCCTTGGCGGGACTTGCCGGATTTGACGCCAAATATCCAAAGGACAGAGAAGTCGGGCCGAACACACCGCCCAGCAAGCCTCTGCCACCGAAGGCGTAATCGAAGCCGATACCAGCACCGCCACCTAGGCGATAAATTGGGTTGCTCTGACCGAAGGCGCTGAGGGAGCCATTACCGCCGTCAAAGTCTTCAAAGTAAGGGTTGACGGTAGGAATGAAATCGTTCCAAATACCGTTAGCGGCTTCAATGGTAACGTTCAACCGATTGCTAGCGGGGAACTTGTAAAGCAAGCTGCCCAAGTGAAAAACGTTGTCGGTTCTGCCAACTACGTTCCAGGTTTGAGTACCTTCGCTCGTCGCCCCCAAGTTAAAGTTTTGACCGTTGCCCACATCCAGTCTGGTGAGCAACAAGTCTCTGCCGGTGAAGCTCGTATTTAAATTGAGACGTACCCGCTGTTGGAAGACGGCTTCATTGTTACCCGTACCGACTCTTCTGTTGTCTCTGCCAAACAAGCCATCATTGCCACCAAAGTCGTCGCTGAGGGCAAAAATTGCTTCCCCAGTCAGTTTGGTAGTAGTTGAAAATTGGTTAGCTTCGAGTTCGGATGTGCGAGCTTCCAGAGCATCGACGCGGCCGCGCAAGGTTGCCAGTTCTGCTGCAAATTCTTCCTGGAGCCGTTGGAGGGCTGCCAAGTCGTCTTTTGTCGCTAAGTTGGTTGTACCTGCTTTAATTAGCTCGTTAACTTTGTCTAAGCAAGCGTTTAAACCGGCGGCAAATTCGTAGCGGGTCATTGCCCGGTTGCCGCGGAATGTGCCGTCTGGATACCCGGCAATACAGCCGTAGCGCTCGACTAGGGATTGCAGTGCTTGGAATGCCCAGTCTGTGGGCCGCACGTCGGAAAGTTGAGATACTGAGGTTACTTGAGCCTGAGTTTCGCCACCAGCACCTTCGCTGCTGTACTCGTTGACCTGTTCTAATGTGGCGGCTGGGTTTTGAGCTTGTGGTGCGACAGTTTGGGCTAGAGATTGGGCCGGAGAGGGCAAATTTTGTTGTGCCTGCTCTGCAACTGCCGGGGCAGTAGTTTCTAATTGAACTGCACTGATTTGCTCCTTGACAGCGGTAGCTGCTGGGGCTGGATTTTCTAGTCTGGCTGCCGCTGAATTTTCTACTGGTTGAGCGACTGTTGGCTCAACTGCTGCTAAAGATTCAGTTACAGGTTGTGATGCAGCTTCAAGATTTGTTGCTGCGGGGTCTGTGGTGGCGGAGGCGATCGCGCTGCCCGTTGCAGCAGGGCTGGCATCTGCAATCGCTGGCTTGGTTTCGCTGCCTGTTCCTTGGGAAATTTCTTCGACTGGCTTTAGTGCTGCGGTAGTTTCGTCAACAGCCGCTAAAGCATTAACTTTGGCTTCGGAGGCTTGGCCTGTTTCAGCTTGGGCAGCTTGAGGCTTGAGCGCATCAGCAGCTTGCTGAGCGTCTGCTGCCATCGCGCTCGAAGAAACTACTAGGGTAGCTCCTAAGACTGCTGGGCTGATTAGTAGGTAACTCCACAAAAATTTCGACATATTCACTCTCATCCTCACACCGATTACAGAGAAACTTTTCGAGTCTTCTATGTGGTCAGTAGTTGCTAAACTAGCATACTTTAAAAAGAGACCTAAAATTCACTTTTTCTTTTGATTTTTGGGGACTAACTGAGTGTATGGATGTGATTGGCTGCTGTCGGATGCCTGTTTTTGACTAGGTACTCAACTGCCTCAAAACCTTACCATACTTGGACTTGGGATTGATTGGACTACTGACACATTAGGCGCTCGATAGCCTATTTACTTTTTAGCACAGCACGTCCGAATCGTCTATACTGATTCGACTTTTGCATCCAAACCGTGTCCTAGGACGCTAAAGACTCGGCGACGGTCGAACAGTTCTAATAAATCGGCGTTGATTTTGTTGTGAGCTGCTTCTTGCCGCAAAATTTTCATTGCTGCATCTGTTCGCAAAGCTCGTTTGTAGGGGCGATCGCCGGCTGTCAGGGCGTCATAAATATCGGCGATCGTCATCAATTGCGCTTGAATGGGGATTTCTGAGTCTGTTAGACCTCGTGGATAGCCTGTGCCGTCGAGTTTTTCATGGTGTCCGTAGGCTATTTGGGGAACATTTTTTAGATCCTTTGTCCACGGAATTTGGCTGAGAAATTCGTAAGTGTGAGTGACGTGAGATTCGATTGCCGATCGTTCTGTCGGCGTCAGGTTGCCCCTCGACACCATCAATTGCACGATTTCGTCTGGACTCAGCAGAGGTTTAATTGCCCCGTCTATATCTCTGTAAGTTTGCCGAGAAAGTTCTAGCAGTTGAGCTAGGGGTTCTTCTGCCAAAATGTGAGGTTCGTTGGCCTCTAGCAGGACTTCCCAATATTCTGCCAATCTGGTTTTTGCGTCTGCTAGCGCCGTGTCTAGCTGTTCTATTTCCTGGCATTTAGCGCACTCTGGCCCAGAGTCCGGGTGTTTTCGGTAAGCTGAATGCTCTAGCAAGTATTTGTATTTAGACTGGACGCATTCCATTTCCAGCGTCCGCTGAGCTAGGGCGAAACGGTGGCGAATGATTTCTAGCTGTGAGGGGTAGAGCTTTTTCTGCTTGGTCAAAACTGCTTCTGGTACTCCGATTTTGCCAAAATCGTGCAGCAGGGCGGCGTAGCGAATTTCTTGAATTTGACGGTTGTTAAAGTAAATAGAGCGCAGCCATCCGCTGCTGACGGCGTTTACTTCTTCTGACAGGCGTACTGTCAGGGCTGCAACTCGTTCTGAATGGCCGAAGGTACATGGATCTCGGGCTTCTATGACTTGCACGCTTGCTTTGACGAAGCCCTCGAACAAGTGTTCTATGCTTTCTTGGAGTTGATTGCGCTCGATCGAGATTGCTGCTTGAGAAGCGAGCGATCGAACTATCCTTTCTTCCCACTCGGAATACTGCTGCGTCGATTCCCAGGCATTCTCTGCCGTCAGCACCTCATCTGCCTTTTTTTTGCGGTTGATCAGTTGCAGTACGCCTATTGTCTCGCCCTGTCGGTTTTGCATCGGCAACACCATTACCGAGCAAGTGCGGTAATTAATATCCCTGTCAAAACTCGTATCTAGCTGGTAGGGTACATCGGGAGGCAAGTCATAGGCATCAGACAGGTTCAAACTTTGACCTGTAATTGCCACGTATCCCGCCAAGCTTTTGTCTGTCAGCGGCAGGGCAAACTCCTTAAACGACAGTCTGGGTTTAGAACCATTTTGAGCTACCTTGAACAGCAACTTAGATTTCTCGTCGCTGTGATCTACTAAATAAACGCTGCCCGCATCGCTGTAGGTGATTTCCCGGCTTTTGGATAAAATCAAGTTTAACAACCCGCCCAAATCGGGGGCGCTAGAGAGCGCCGCGCCAATATCCAAAAGCTTTTCTATCAGTTCTGTTCTTTGAGCAGATTCGTTCAAGAACTCTGGCCTTTCAAATACGATCATGGTCGGAGGATGGCGAATAGCCTTTAATACATTGGACTTGTTGCATCTCGACTTTCTCACACCCGATTTTAACCCAGAGTCGATATTTTCTTTTGAGCGGGCTTTCTGCTCTTGGGACTGTCGCTAGATGCAGTGGCGGCTAGGAAAATGAGAACTCTTGTGACGCTCCCACACTAATTGCAAGCAATATAGTTTGGGCATCTGAGTCCTGTAAAGGATATCTAGATCTTCCTTCGAGATACTCCAAACTGTTTCTCTCTACGGCGTTTTATAGTGAGGAACACGTCCAGCCCCACTGTGGTTCAATGATATCAAAGATTGTCGATTTCGGCGGTGATGGCTTCCGAGCCCTACGGGATTGGTCAACCATCCCACCTCAATCAACTTGGCTTTCATCCCACCCCAATCTGTAAACAATATGGGGTGGGGATTCCCGCCTAACTAGCTAATTTAGCGCAGAAATCTCTTGGGCTAGCGCCATGTCTTTCTCAGTTAAGCCTCCGGCATCGTGAGTTGTCAAGTTAACTGTTACTTGGTTATAGGAGATTTCTATGTCGGGGTGATGTCCTGCCGCTTCTGAGGGGGCGACCAACTTATTCACAAAGGCGATCGCGCCGATAAAATCTTTAAATAAACGGGTACACCGCAGTTGCTTACCTTCCACCGTCCAGCCCGATAATTGACTGGCGCGCTCTTGAATTTCAGTATCGTTAAGTAGATCTGCCATAATTTTTTTTATTTTGGGATAAGCTTTTTGGGAGATTAACAGCCAACCTGTAAAAAATCCGACCAAAAACTATCCGCTCTCACCAATAGTATTGAGGCTCAAGTTTTAATACTTAAGATTTAACACTATTTGAGGTGAGAGCGGTCTAGCGGGTCTTCAGATTAGAACCTGACTGCCGGGAGAATCCCTAGCTGAGCCTGGTTCCCGATGGAATTCGTTTCCAGTTGGAAACGACGGCTGACTGCTAGTGAGCGGCCCCGGCGCACAGCCGGTAGTTTCCAATCTGATGACCCATGCATTTACTACTTTCTATCATGGGCATCACCTCCAGGATTAGCTAAATGGCTTCATATTTGAACGCACCTCACCCAAATACAAGATCTGGTGTGAGGATTTGTGCGCTAGCCCTTGCCAGCGTAACCGAAAGAACCTGCGTTCTGAGTATCATTTCAGTAGTCACAATGATTAGAATAACACAAGGAATTAGAAGTGGGGGGATGCAAATTAATATTTTTGCAAGATGAGGGCAAATTACTGACGTATCGAGGTTTTCGATCGCTCTCTACAGCCAGCGGGCGATCCTCTTCGTTGGCGTAGCCGCCGTAGGCGCGGGCTTCGCTAACGAGCTTTTGAGCGGATTGCTTTTTCTGTGGGGCAGGTATAAAGAGGGAAATGTGCGATCGGATTACTGAAATCAAAAAAGCTCCTACCGAGCGGCAGGAGCTTTTTAAACATTGAGGGTAAAGCCTAAACTAATTTATCTTACCCTTTCAAAATGTTGCAATTTTTGATACTTCGCACTGATTAGAGAGCGTTACCGCGAGGTAGAACTTCTTCAGGGAAGATGAAGTTTTCGTGGGGTTGGTCGGTCGGAGCCATCCAAGCACGAATGCCTTCGTTAAGCAGAATGTTCTTAGTGTAGAAC
>NZ_JAEQDE010000053.1:0-71818 GCF_020737865.1 Microcoleus sp. PH2017_35_SFW_U_B | reverse complement strand
GATTTGCTTCCGAGTTTCTGAGAGTTTCCAGCCGCTGACTTTATACTCAACTGAGCGACTGTTTTTCTTGAAAGTCGGATAACCTTTCTTTCCGGGAACAGCTTTCTTGCAGTTGTCGTAGAACCGAGCAATGGCAGAATAAGCCCTTTCCACAGAGGCTTGGCAAGCACTAGAATTCAAGTCTTTGACAAAAGCAAACTCTTCTCTGAGCGCAGTGCTGTGACGGTACAAGTCTTTTTGCCCTACTCCTCGGTTGTCGATCCAAAAACGGATGCACTTATTCCGAACGAATTGAGCAGTTCTGACTGCTTCGTCTATTGCTGCGTACTGATTTAATTTGCCGATCGCCTTGAATTCTAGAACGAACATCTTACGTAGGAACTCGCTACGTTAAAAATCTAACACAAAGCCGTCCTAGAAGGACGGGGCTTTAAACCCAAGTTTTTGGTAAAGCGAAGCTAAAACCTATTTGTTCGGTACGAGTGCCTCAACCCAACCTAATTTCTAAGAGGCTTTTCCCGTTTGGCGAAAATCTTGTTTAACAAAAACCCAGGTCTCATCCCCATGCCTGAAGTTAGCGGATGTTAGTTGTATACTCCTTAACAAGGCAGCAGTAGAGTGCGTCACACAAGAAACTGGAAATATCCGAGAAAATGTGAGGCTACGGGGCACCCTACAATACTCCCTCTCGGGAGACTGGTGCAGCGCCAGCAGCCAGGATTCAGGAAACAGCAGTAAAATTGCTCCTGAGTTGAGAATTTCAGACGGACATCACACACTCGGCAAGATGAAACTGCGTCGGAAAACACTATCAATAGTTGGCATTACCATCGCTGGACTGACTGGCATTCTCTATGCAGCCTCCTCCAGCATCCTTTTGGGCAGCCTTGTCAAAGCAGAGGAACAAGAAGCCACACAGGTTGTCAAGGGAGTGCTCAGCGTGTTCGGGCAAACCGCAGACGACTTCAACTCGCGCTTTGCTGACTGGTCTGCGTGGGATGACACCTACACTTTTATCCAAAACCGCAACTCAGAATTCATTGCCTCGAATTTAGTTCCAGAAGGGCTGAATAATTTGAGAGTTCATCTAGCCATATTTGTCAATACTTCTGGCAAAATAGTTTACGGTACGGGTTTAGACAGCGACAAGATGAAACTAACGCCTGTTCCAGAAGCATTAAAAGAGCATATTTCTCTCAACGACCCGCTGTTGCAGCACCCCAACGCCAAAAGCAGCCTCGCTGGTGTCCTGCTGCTGCCCTCAGGGCCGATACTGATTACTTCCCGGCCAATTCTCACTACAAAAAGCACCGGCCCGATTCGGGGCACGCTGGTATTCGGGCGCAATTTCGATGCTGCGGGCATTGAGAAGCTTTCTAAAATTACTCGGTTGCCGCTGATTGTACACAGCGTTAATGAAGCTCATTTACCGGCTGACTTTCTGAAAGCGCGACACAAACTGTCGGGAAAAAAACCGATTTTTGTGCGTCCTGTCAGCGAAGATTTGATGGCAGGTTATGCTTTGATCCGGGATATTTACGATCGACCGGCGCTACTTCTACGGGTGGATATGCCCAGAGAAATCTACCGCCAAGGTCAAACCAGTTTAATGTACCTGCTGGTGTCTGTAGGGTTAGCGGGAATAGGATTTATCGGCTGCACTCTGCTGCTGATTGAGCGTTTGGTGCTGTCTCGGTTGAGCAGTTTGGCGAAAGCAGTTAACCGCGTCAGCAGCAGCCAAGACCTCTCGGTGCGACTGCCGGTCACGGGCGCAGACGAGTTGGCCGACCTTGCCCATACTATCAATGGAATGCTCGGGACGATCGCGATCGCCGAAAGCGAACAACTTGAGGAAAAAGCCCGCTACCAAGCCGTAGTCGAGCAAGCTACAGACTGCATTTTCCTGTGGGACGCTCAAACCAAACGCATTTTAGAAGCCAATACAGCCTTTAGAAACTTGCTCGATTACAGTCTTGATGCAATTTCGCAACTGAGTGTTTACGATATCGTCGCCTATTCCAAAGACCTAGTTGACCGAAATATCCTGTTCCTGCTAAGAGAGAAACAACTCAGAATTGGCGAAGTTCTCTACCGCCGCCGAGACGGTTCCTGCGTGGATGTGGAAGTAAGCGCCAGCCTGATTTCCTACGGCGGCCGCGAGATTATTTGCACTGTTATCCGCGACATTACCGAGCGCAAGCAAGCCGAAGCCGAACTCCGAGCCTCGGAAGAACGCTACAGACTTTTGTTTAAAAACAACCCCCATCCGATGTGGGTTTACGACTTAGAAACTCTGGAATTTATAGCCGTCAATCACGCTGCTGTAGAGCACTACGGGTACACTCGCCACGAATTTCTCAACATGACCGTTGCGGATATTCGTCCGCGCCAAGAACTGTCCAGATTGCTAGAAGATATATCCCAAGTAGATGCCGGAATTGATTTTGGGGGTGTGTGGCAGCACCAGACAAAAAACGGCACAATTATTGATGTAGAAATTACTTCTTATACCCTGATATTTGACAGCAGAAATGCTGAATTAGTGCTGGCTCACGACGTAACCGACCGCTTGCAAGCCGAGGCAGAACTTTACAAAGCCAAGGAAGCAGCAGAAGCAGCTAATTTCGCGAAAAGTCAGTTTTTGGCTAACATGAGCCACGAACTGCGAACTCCTCTGAATGCGATTATCGGTTACAGCGAGATTCTGCAAGAAGATGCTTTAGATATTGGCGAAGAAGACTTTGTGTCGGATTTGGAAAGAATTCACAATGCAGGCAACCATTTACTCGGATTGATTAATGATATTCTGGATTTGTCGAAGATTGAAGCAGGTCACGGGGAACTTGAATTAGAAACTTTTGACGTATTCGAGACAATTAAAGATGTAGTAAAAACTGTTGAGCCGTTATTTTTCCGAAACAACAATCGCCTGAATGTTGAATGCGATCCTAATATTGGCCAATTGCATTCCGATAAAACTAAGTTAACTCAAATTTTATTTAATTTGCTCAGCAATGCAGCGAAGTTTACTCAGCAAGGGATTGTTACACTCAGCGTTAAAAAAAATCAAAATGACGAGAATAGTTGGGATGTTGAAGAGTTAATTTTTAATTGTACTGATACGGGAATTGGGATGACTCCGGAACAGCTAGAAAAGTTATTTCAACCTTTTACGCAAGCTGATGCTTCGACTACCCGCAAGTACGGAGGTACGGGTTTGGGTTTGGCTATAGCGCAGAAATACTCTGAGATGCTGGGGGGAGAAATTACTGTTAATAGCGAGTTAGGCAAGGGGTCAACTTTTACTCTCATGTTGCCGACACTATTGTAATCTATCCCAATACGTTTGGATTACTGTGATATTAATAAATAAAGGTACGTTGTTGGGGTTGAGCCTCCTTTATACCTGTAGATCAAAGAGGGCTTAAGCCCAACAACGTACCTAATTTGAAATCATTTGAGACCCAAAATGCTCGTCCTACTTCGCATCAGCAGGGATCAAAACTTTGTCAATTACGTGAATAACGCCGTTGCTAGCTTTGATGTCAGCTTTCACAACATTAGCGCCGCTAACAGTAACTTTGCCTGCGGCAACTACCACCTTCAGCGAGCCGCCTTCCACACTTTTAACATCGCCGGATTTGAGGCTGGTAGATAAAACTGAACCAGAAACAACGTGGTAAGTCAAAACCTTAACAAGTTTGGCTTTATTTGCTGGTTTGAGCAAATCATCCAAAGTTGCTTTTGGCACAGCAGCAAATGCCGCGTCTGTCGGTGCAAAAACAGTGAAAGGCCCTTTTCCTTGGAGGGTTTTAACTAAATCTGCGGCTGTCAAGGCTTTAGTCAATGTCTTAAATTGAGCGTCGCCAGATGCAATAGCGACAATATCCTTAGTAGCGGCTGTTGGTGCTGGTGAAGTGGTTGATTTCGGTGAGGCTGTTGGTGCTGGTGAAGCAGCAATTTTCACATTTCCTGCAACTTGTTGAGTTGGTGTTGTATTGCTAACAGTTGTGCTGGAGTTGATGTGAGCCCAAGCGGGGAAACCAATCAACGCACTAGCGCCGATTACTCCTGCGAAACCTGTGAGTTGTTTCATCCAGCTAGGTAAATTTTGATTTTTCATTGTGCTTGCTTTTCCTTATGACAATAAAACGGTGAACGTGAATTGTTATGTTAGCCAAATTTCCGCAAAAGGTAAGGTTGCCAAAGGCACTCGGTAGAGATAAAATGAGCTGGGATTGTCGATCGACTAAAACTCCCTTACTATAGCGCAAGCTCAGGTAAAAAGAAGCTCAACCGCTAAATCTGTAACTCAAAACCTCAATCACCGAACCTGTTTGCGGTAAGTCAGCAGATTTGACCGAAATCGTGTCGTTATTCGATCGGCGTATCGATGTACCATCCATTAGGCCCAAGAATTCATCTAGCGATAGTAAATCGCACGCAGCAGCATCGGCGGCTTGGGTTTTGAAGTGTGTGGGAATCACCATTTTCGGTTTGAGCAGTTGCACAGTTTGCTTCGCTTCCGCCGGAGTGTAAGCTTTCGGCCCTCCGCCCACGGGAATTAGCAAAATATCCGGCCGCCCGATTAAGATTTGTTCTTCAATGCCGATCGGGCCAGCGACTCCGCCCAAGTGTAAAATCTTAACACCGGCTTGCTGCCAGAGCCAAGCCACATTCACCCCAAACCGCCTTCCTCCTTCACGGTCTTTCTGCGTCCGAATCCCTTGAATCCTGAGCCCGTTAGACCTATAAGTGCCCGGTTCGTACAAAAGGCCGGGATTGCCCGAAAATCCGTCTACCGCCCCTTCATCAAGCAATCTGCTGCTAATCAGAATCAAATCTGTGGGGACTTTAGGAGAACGATAGCCTGCCGTACAGCCCAGGGGGCGAAAAGGATTCACCAGCACCCTCGCACCGCCACCGGCAAACAAGAAGCAAGTGTGCCCTAACCACTGAACCGACAAAGAACCAGCAGTTTGAGCTTGATAGCTTTCCCATCCAGATGGCAAACCAGTGAAGAAAGCCGCTAGCAAACCCGTCTGTGCGTAACTTATTAATTGTCGCCGTTTCATCTTTTTGGTTGCGGTTATCGGGTGTTGGTCGTTTGTTGTTATATCACAAAATGCCGCCAGGTGCGAAATGTGCGATCGAGTTTTCCCGTAAGGTTCCCATTGCCTACTCTACAAATCCAGAAAAACTCAACTCTCAACATAAGCAAATCCACTTGATTAAACGTAAAATACGGCTCGCATTCAAGCTGAGTGTGTATGTATGTCTTTCTCCCTTCTTCCTTCTTCCTTCTTCCTTCTTCCTTCTTCCTTCTTCTTAAAGCCGTTCCAAAAAATTCCGCAATAATTGCTTTCCCGAAGTAGTCAAAATACTTTCCGGATGAAACTGTACGCCTTCAATGTGTGGATATTCCCGATGACGCACGCCCATAATCGTGCCATCTTCCACCCAAGCCGTAACTTCCAAAACTTCTGGACAACTCTCTTTTTCAATTACCAAACTGTGATAGCGAGTTGCAATCATCGGCGATTCTACACCTACAAAAACTCCGACTCCTGCGTGTTCTACCTGAGAAGTTTTGCCGTGCATCAATATCGGTGCGGAAACAATTTTGCCACCGAATACTTGACCAATACTTTGATGTCCGAGACACACGCCTAAAATTGGTAGAGTCGGCCCCAATTCTTCGATCAATTTCAGAGAAATCCCCGCATCTTCCGGCCGCCCTGGGCCTGGAGAAATTACTACTGCTGCGGGTTGCAATCGGCGAATATCTTCTAAATAAATTTGATCGTTGCGGTAGACTTGGACTTCTTTTGCTACGGGCAACTCAGCACCGAGTTCTCCTAGATACTGTACCAAATTGTATGTAAAACTGTCGTAGTTATCGATGACTATAATCACGGGTTAAATTGGATTTTAGGTTTTAGATTTTAGATTTTAGATTGACTCGCTGCCTGAATGCAAGAGTTGGAATATTTTAGATAGATGCCCAAGATTAAAATAGCTCCAATATGTAGGAATAAAACCAAAAATCTCAAGTTGGTCATCTAAAACCTAAAATTTAGCTTGCCCAATCAAGTTTACTAACGGACGATCGCAATTTGAACAACTACCCATAACGGAGGAAGCAGCAGTGCAGCAGCGACAATGGCCGCAGCCATTGCGGATACCAGAACGGCTCCGGCAGCGCAGTCTTTGGCAATTTTGGCGAGTTCGTGGTAAGATTGCCCGACGGTTAAGTCTACCACTGATTCGATCGCCGTGTTCAACAATTCCATTGCTAAAACTATACCAATTGTGACGCCGATCACTGATATTTCTACAGGTTTGAGGTGCAAAAATAGTCCGAGTCCGATCGCCAAAGTTCCTATAACAGTGTGAATCCGAAAATTGCGCTGAGTTTCAAAAGCATAGGTTAGCCCACCCCAAGCATACCGAAAACTCGTAGCTAAACTAGATGCGATTTTCCAGGAAAGCTCTCGCTTGTATTTCAAGGCTTTTTTCGGCTCGTGGACTGTAGGCATGGCAGAATCTGGAGGCACGATCGCAAACGGTGGGATGTTTGATGAAATTGACGGTTGATCTAGTGGCATAAACAACCAACTTTAAGTTACAGAGATTAACGAAAGCTAGACTTTGAAAATTTCCTTCATCAAGTCTAGTTAACTTTCCTAAGTTTTTACTAAAGTTTTGGTATGATTTCAGAAAGTTATGTTTGGGTTGACATGATTGGTTAAGTCACCATCAACGTCAGTTATGCTGTTTGGATCTCAAGTCCGATCGCGCGCAGCAGTGTTTCTTGTCGATCGAGCATTTGAGTCAGACTTTCCTCATCCGGGTGATCCCAGCCCAAAAGATGCAAAAAACCGTGGGATGCGAGCCAAGCTAGTTCAGTCTTTAGGGAATGTCCTTGCTGCTGGGCTTGTCGCTTCGCTGTGTCGATCGAGATGATGATATCACCCAAGTATAGGGGTTCGGATGACTGCATTTCCTCTCTTTGAGGACAGTCTACCTCTAATGCGGCGAAAGCTAGTACATCGGTCGATCGATCTTGTTGACGGTACTGGGCGTTGAGGGCTTGGATATCGGCATCGGCGGTTAAACGCAGACTGACTTCGTAGCCGGGGGCTTCTGGCACATCTGCTTGCTGGTTTTCTAGCCAAACGCTAAACCAATTTTCCCAGGTTTGGGCGGCAATCTCCCCGCTGGGTTGATTCTCCGGGAGGTTGTCAGCGTCGGCGAACCCATAACAGTCTTCGACGTTCACCTCAATTATCATTTTTTGGTTCTTTTGTCAAGGGATGTATTGAATTTTTTGATAAGTGAAAATTGGGCGGGCTAATCGACTTTTTGCTTTTAGCAGGAAGATTACAATAATCTGTTCAAGATTGCAATGGGTCGATCGCACGATCGGATCGAACCCCCCGGTATTTAACCCGCTCTTAGAGTGCGTGAGTGTCTGTATCGACGCGGTTTCAATCGGTATTCTAAGAGTTGAAATAGCGATCGAGAAAAGCCAAACCGACGAGTATACCCAAAAGTCCAGCCGCCGTCAAAGCAAAATGAAACAGAGAAGTCGCCCGCTTGCGAACCATATTCCGCATGGCTAGCTTGACATAACTCGGTGGAGGTGCATTGTTTGTCGGGGCGATCGGGGTTTCGGGGGCGGATTCTTCGGAGGTTGTTGGCGAGGGAGGTTGAGTCATAGCGGTTATTTTAGAAGGTTAACACCAGAGGCTGCGGAGGACAGACTCGCCACGATGTTAACAAATTTGTAACGTTTTGTGTAGATTTTTTTAGCTTTCGGATGGCAGGAGGCTGGTTTCGCGCAGCAGAGAATCGGCCCAAACAGCATCGGATTCTGAAAGTGCAGGGACTAACTGGGCCGTATAATCGAGGGTAATGTCATAGGCGGCGCGATCGTACACTGTATTCAACAGCGCCTGTAAATCTACCATTGGTTCCACATCGCCTGCGCGCAAAGGCAACGGAAAACAAGGGATCGCATCTGGTAGATTAAATAAGTATAAATCGGCGATCGGTCTTTCATTGCTCCGACTCACCAAAATTCTATAACTCGCTGCATTGTCATTGTCAAAAACCGGGAGAGGTTCCCAACCCCGCAACAAGTCAATCTCCACAAAATTAGTCCGACTTCCCAACACCTTATCCCGCTTTTCCTCATACATTTCACGCCCTTTTCCAGATGGTTTATTAGCGTGTAAAAGCACCTCAATTACTGTCACAACTTCCTTGGTCGCCATATCTATCACCTCCAAATATCCTTGTTTCACCTCCTCATACATCGCTAATCTTACTTTCAAAGGTTCAGTAGTTCGTGTGGCGACAGCTACATTAGATGTACTTGAATTTCTAGGAATCGGATTGTGCTGGATCGAAACATCAGGAATCCCAACTAACAGCGATTGTTCTCCCTTGATTTCATAAATTCGCTTTTCAATTGCCACTCGATACCTCGGCACCAGTTGGGGAACTAATGACTCTTGAAGCATACTAATCAGCGAATGATGAACTTCTGGCCAAAAGTCAGGGCTTTCTAAATAAGGATTCATCCCTGGAAATGGATTAGGCATTGATTTAACTCCTGTTGATTGACTTACTTAGGACTTATGCAGGGGTGGCTAGAAACCGGGTTTTTCCTTTGAATATCGATACACCATCCAGAAATTGCGAAAAACCCGGTTTCTTTGATTTTAATGCGAACTACCACTGTTATCAACCTCTCACTCCCATCTCCCGCAACCAAGCATCAGCCCAAACAGCATCCGGTTCGGCAAGCGGCGGCACGGGTTCGGCGGTATAATCGATTCTAAAATCATAGGCGGCGCGATCGTACACTATATTCAACAACGCCTGCAAATCTACGATCGGCTCAACATCACCTGCACGCAAAGGCAACGGAAAACAAGGAATTGTATCGGGTAAATTGAAAAGATACAAATCCCCCAAAGGCTTTTGATTTGCCCGACTCACCAAAATTCGATAACTTGCCTCAATCTCATTGCCAAAAACTGGTAGAGGTTGGTAACTTCGCAGCAAGTCAATCTCTACCAGATGACTGCAACTACCAAACACCTTTTCTCGCTTTTTTTCGTACATTTCGCGCCCTTTACCAGGACGTTTGTTGGCGGGTGACAGCACTTCAATTACCGTGACTACCTGTTTAGTTTCTATTTCGACTACCTGTAAATAAGTTTCTTTTAATTCCAGCGGTAAAGGTATTGTTACCTTCAAAGATTTGGCGGGTGGAGCGGCGACAGCAACATTAGAATCACTCTCGGTTCTTCGAGTCGGTGTCTGCTGTATTGTGACATCGGGAATGCCAATTAGTAAAGCATCTTCGCCACTGATTTGATAAATTCTTTGTTCGATATCTACTAAATATTTAGGCAGTAGTTGCGGAGTTAACCAATCGGCTATTGCCACTATCAACCTATTATGAACAGAACTCCAAAAGCCAGGACTTTCTAAATAAGGATTCATCCCCGGAAATGGATTAGCCATTGATTTAACTCCTGTTAACTTACCTAATTCTACTATTTTAGCTAATGAATTATAAAAACGCAGACAATATCAAGCTATCATCTGCGTTAATCTGCGTTAATCCGCCGACCTCTGCGGTTAAACTCCCCTAAAAATTCCCGTAATTACTAATAGCAGACTGCAACCTTGCGATCGCCTCATCAACCGAAATCGCCCCCAACTCCCCAGAAGCACGAGTCCGAATATTCAAACTATTCGCCTCAACCTCCTTAGCACCCACAACACACATCACCGGAATTTTATCCTTCTCAGCATTGCGAATCAACTTACCCAAACGTTCGCTACTCTCAACTTCCGCGCGAATATTCAGCGCCTTCATCCTCGCCTCCACTTCCTTAGCAAACGGCAAAAACTCCTCGCTGACAGGCAACAACCGCACCTGAATCGGCGCTAACCATATCGGAAAATCCCCCGCATACTGTTCGATCAAAATCCCGATCAAACGCTCCAAAGAACCAAAAGGAGCGCGGTGAATCATCACCGGACGCTGGCGAGTGCCGTCTTCAGCAACGTATTGCAAATCAAAACGTTCTGGCAAATTGTAATCTACCTGAACAGTTCCTAATTGCCATTCTCTATCCAACACATCTTGGAAAATAAAATCGAGTTTCGGCCCGTAAAAAGCCGCCTCCCCAATTCCCTCAAAATAATTCATTCCCAAAGTTTCCACCGCGCGGCGGATGGCACCTTGCGCTTTTTCCCAAGCTTCATCGGAACCGATGTATTTATCTAAATTTTCTGGATCGCGGAAACTCAAACGCGCCTTAAAGTTTTTCAGTTGCAGACTCTTGAATACTGACAGAATTAAATCGACCACACTCAAGAATTCAGCATCCAACTGTTCCGGCGTGACAAACAAGTGGGAATCATCAACCGTAAAGCCGCGCACTCTGGTTAAACCGCCCAATTCTCCCGATTGTTCGTAGCGGTAAACTGTGCCAAATTCTGCTAAGCGCATCGGCAATTCCCGATAGGAACGCAGTTCGCTTTTGTAAATTTGAATGTGAAACGGACAGTTCATTGGTTTCATTACAAAACCCTGTTCGTTTGCCGCCGCTTCTGCATTTTCTGCCATTAGCGGAAACATATCTTCTTTGTATTTCTGCCAATGTCCAGAGATTTTGAATAAATCGACTCTGGCGATGTGGGGAGTCACAACTTGTAGATAGCCACGTTTGATTTGTTCTTGTTTCAAGAAGTCTTCTAAAATACTTCTCAAAATAGTGCCTTTGGGCGTCCACAAAGGCAAGCCTGGGCCGACTGGATCGGCAAAAATAAACAAGCCTAATTCTTTGCCGAGTTTGCGGTGATCTCGCCTTAGGGCTTCTGCTTTGCGGTGTTTGTAGGCTTCCAATTGTTCGGGAGTTTCCCAAGCTGTGCCGTAAATTCGCTGCAATTGAGCTTTGGTTTCGTCGCCGCGCCAATATGCTCCTGCTAGGCTTTCGAGCTCGATCGCCCTTCCATTGATTTCACTGGTATTATCCAAATGGGGCCCAGCGCACAAATCCCACCATTCGTCACCCAAATGGTAAAGAGTAATCGGTTCGATCAAACCTGCCAAAATTTCTAATTTGTAAGGTTCGTCGATCTCCTTGATGCGCCGTTCCGCTTCCTCGCGGCTGACTTCTTCCCGAATTACAGGCAATTTGCGGTTAATGATTTTGATCATTTCTTTTTTGATTGCCTTGAGATCCTTTTCGGTAAAAGGTTCTGGACAATCAAAATCGTAATAAAAACCATTTTCAATCCAAGGGCCGATTGTGACTTGGGCCTTGGGAAATAATTTCTGTACCGCCATCGCCATAACGTGGGATGTGGTGTGGCGAATTTTTTTTAGTTGTTCCGACTCACTCGTGCGGAGCAACTCTATCTTAACGGACTCTTCTGGAGCGTTCATGGATTCTGAGCTAGACATCGGCTGAATTATCAATTAATTTAGTTGCACTTGCTTCTATATTACTCAGGTTGGGACAGCAAGCGCCGACTTCCGGCTGGGGAACTGTTACAGGAGTGCTAACTAACCGTAGGGTGCGTCAGCGGGGCAAAGTCTTTAGTCTGGGGTAGTTACATTCAGCCCGCTGACGCACCCTACAATAATTTAATTTTTAGGTACGTAGTTGCGCTTGGGCGCTCTTTCTTTGATATATGAAAGAGCGCCCAAGCGCAACTACGTACCTTATACCTTTAATGTGACAGTTGCGTCCAGGACTGACTCACCTGCTAATTTTTGTGAAATTATTGAATTTTTGTTAAAAAAAATGTTACAGTTTGTAAAGTACATTTAAGGTTAGAATAGATAAATAACCCAATTTTAATCAATGCTTAACTCCAATTTGCCAGAATCAGAATTGCTCAAATCCCTACTGGAACCGCTGTTAGAGGATTTTAAATACTGGTTCGAGCGATCGGCTACTCTCTTAGAAACTGAGGAAATTCATTTTCTGAGCGGCGACGATCAATCCGACTTGCTGGCGCGAGTCAAACAGGCTCAGCAAGAAGTAGGCGCGGCTAAAGCTCTATTTCAAGCAACCGGAGGGCAAGTTGCAATTGAAACCGCAGCACTCATGCCGTGGCATAGACTGCTCGCCGAATGCTGGCAAGTATCGGCGCGCTTTCGGAAAGAGCAGTCAGCTCGCCCTGGAAAATAAAAAGGCAAGTTCAAGTTCAACCCGCAGTCAAATTCCCAACCTTGGGAAATGTCGCGTCCACTTGACAAGCTCAAACAGATTTCCAGTTAATAAGTTATCAGAAAATAGGGTTTAAAACCCCGTCGTTTTAGGAAGTTTTTATTTCCAAAAAGTTCTAAAAGTTTCCCAAATAGTACCCTATACTACAAATAGATACAGGTAGAATAACCGCTAGCACAAATGGATAACCAAACCCAAAACGACTGGCTAGGAAACAATAATGTCTCGTGGGTGGCGAAAACCACAAAAACATAGCTAGGGTAGCCATCGTGCACCCATACCAGAAAACTCAAAATCTTAGTAGTTAGATGTACCGTAGGGCATACGGAAACAAAGGGAATAATCCCTTAACGCTTGGGGAGACAAGCCCTCTGGGACTATTCAAATTAGGCTCGAAGCTTCGTTCAATTGGACGGGTTTTTGGTTTAAATATTGCCGAAGGGATGAATAGTTTAAAGGTATGTCAGTGAACCAAGAATCCCCGCGTTTACGCCCGGGAGTGTCAATACTTGCTGAAACACTTTTGTAAATTGCTGTGTGGCTATCAGAGCCCGGAGGAGAAAATAATGTTACACCTGCTTTATATTTTAGCTTTCACCGTTCTTGCCTTTTTGGCCGTCAGTAACTTAATCCGCAGTCTAGTCACCGTAGGTATGGAGTCCCAGCGCCCCCAACAATTCAGGGCAAATAATCGCTACGCATCCTATCCTCGCTCTCAAGCCGTGCCCCATCCAGAACTGTTAGACGAATACGGAAATATTGTTAACGAACCGCTATTAGTGATGCGTTCGCTGACTGTCCAAGACGCGCGCGAACAATTAGATGCTCTTTACAAATCATCTCCCGGCGGCAGTGACGAAGGCGGCGAGCTAGCCTGATTCGATCGCGTTCCCAGCATTTATACTTACGGGCGATCGCCCTAAAAAAATAATTGGCCGTTAGTTTCTCGCTAACGGCCAATTTGTAGTTAGTTTTGAGAGATACTTAAAAGGGATCGATCTCAACTGATTGTCGATCGCTCCTGTTTTGTCATCGGCAAAAATGCACGTTTAAGGCTAGATGATCGTCCCAATTTCGCTACTGGCAGAACTTCTGCAAGCTTTGCCCCAACTCCGGGCACAAATTTATTTCAAATCTTCCATGACAGCGCTGTCTCACGCGATGGAAGACTTGGTTTTGGCGGGTTCCGACGACGAACCCCTAGTGATTGCCAGCTTTCAGCGAGAGCGCTTCTACCGCCAAGAAGCTCACCGCTACCGGCGCATTGCCGATCGATCCTCTCAGGTATACGTGCTGGCTGCACCGGAAACTGAGTTTAAAAATTCCTCGGAATGTCACGAAAATGTGGCGTTTGCAGCGGAAGATGCCTTAAGTAAAGAGTGGCACTTAGTGGTGGTTGGGCAACATTACTCAACTTGTCTGATTTGTCAAGAAAAAATTGTGCCGATCGACAACCAAGACGAGCGCAGCCCGCTGTTGATGGATCAAGCTCGCCGATTTGAAGGAATTTGGACGTTCGACAGAGAGGTAAGCTGCAAAGCTGCCGAATTGTTGCTCGATAAAATTGTCAAATATCGCCCCGAATTGGCCGAAAAGATCGATCGAGCGCGCACAACTTACAATCTGGGCAAAAAACCCAAAAAAACGCGGAAATCCGCCGCAGACAAAGCGGCAAAACCAGCGAAAAGTGCGTCAAAAAACTCAAGAATTCCCAATCCCAAATTGAGCGACGCTTTTGCCGAACGCTTAGTCACCTACTTGCAATCAGGTCAGCACAAACTTCTGAAAGCATACAGCGCGATCGCCGCCCAAGAACGCAAAGAACGCCTGATCAACTTAATTACAACGGCAATGCGGCAGTCTCTCAACCCGCAAGAAATCGTCGAAGTCGCAGTCTCTGAACTGGGAACAGCCCTGTCAGCAAGCCGCTGTTTGATTTATCGGTGCAAAGCAGCAGATGCGGCGGTCAAAATCGATCGCGAATTTTTGCGTGCCGGCGCTACTTCTGTGCTAAACCAGACTTGGCCGTTGCAGGAAAATCCCATATTTCGGGACGCGGTAGCGCGACAAGAGCGAGTTTACATCCAAGAGACAGCACAACACCCGCAGATTGTCAATACAAAATCCCTGGGCGAAATTGTCAAAAATTGGCAGATTGTCTCTTGGTTAATGGTGCCGGTGCTTTATCAAGGGCGGGTTTTGGGCATGGTGGAAATGCACCAATGCCGATCGACTTCGCCTTGGGAAGAAGACGAAATTGCTCTCGTAGAGGCGATCGCCACCCAACTCGGAGCAGCCTTAATTCAAGCCGAAACCTACGCTCACTTAGAAGAACTCAACCAACAATTAGAAGCATTAGACCGCACTCGCAGCAATCTAATTGCCATCACAGGCCACGAACTCCGCACCCCACTTTCTACCATTCAAGTGTGTCTAGAAAGTTTGAACTCCGAGCCAGATATGCCCCAAGAATTGCGGCAAATCATGTTAGAAACAGCCCTCGGAGATGCCGATCGAATGCGGAAACTCGTCCAGGATTTCTTAACACTTTCTCACTTAGAAAGCGGGCGAGTTAAATGGAATGTAGAATCGCTGACGCTGCAAGAATGCGTTGACTTGGCCCTCAGCAGCGTGCGATCGCGCGGCGGAGTCGATCGACAGTTACCACAAATTATCGCCGAAGTGTCCGCAGAATTGCCCTTAGTGCAAGCAGACGGCGAATGGTTAGTGGAGGTACTGTCCAAACTCCTAGACAACGCCTGCAAATTCACCACACCCCAGGGAAGCGTCACCATAAGAGCGAAATGCAACGGTTCTCGCATGGTGGAAGTGCTTGTAGCCGATACAGGGCGGGGAATAGAGGCGAATAGTTTGAAAGTAGTGTTCGATCGATTTTATCAAGAAGAAGGAGCATTGCGGCGCAGCGCCGGCGGCACCGGTTTGGGATTAGCAATTTGCAAACAAATTGTTGCCGGCTGGGGCGGTAAAATTTGGGTAGATTCCCCAGGAAAAGACCGAGGAAGTGAATTTCACTTTACCATTCCAATTGTTTAGAAGACCGGGCGGTTTCAACCGCCGTCCGATGTTCAACCTGCGGAGGCAGGTTTCGTTTGTGTAGACGCGGTTTCAACCGCCGTCTGATCCCATGACGAATGACGAATGACGAATGACGAATGACGAATGACGAATAACGAATAACGAATGACGAATAACGAATAACGAATAACCAATAACGAATAACCAATAACCAATAACGAATAACCAATAACCAATAACCAATAACCAATAACCAATAACCAATAACCAATAACCAATAACCAATGCCCCATGCCCCATGCCCCATGCCCCATGCCCCATGCCCCATGCCCAATAACTCCCCTAAATCGGAAGACCAATCACAAACTCTGTTCCGCCTCCTACCGAAGACAAACATTCCAAAGTTCCCCCATGTATTTCAGTGACTATCTGATGGCAAATAGACAGTCCCAATCCCGTACCTTTACCTTCTGCTTTAGTTGTAAAAAATGGCGCAAACATTTTTTCTCTGACAGATTCCGGCATTCCCATTCCATTGTCAGCAATCTGAATCACAATTGTATCGATGATTTCCAGTTTTTGCTGGCAAACACCCACGGTAGAAATCATAATTATATTGGGATTTTGTTCAATTTCTGCGTAGGTTTTGCCCGCGTTAAATTCTTCCACAGCATCGATCGCATTAGCAATCAAATTCATAAATACTTGATTTATTTGCCCGGGATGGCATTTTAATGTTGGCAACTCACCGTAATGTTTAATGATTTTAATTGCCGGTCTGTTGTGCTTAGCCTTGAGGCGGTGAGATAAAATCATTAAAGTAGTTTCAATGCCTTCGTGGATGTCAACTGCTCTTTTTTCCTGACTGTCGCTACGGGAATAGTTCCGCAGAGATTGCATAATGTCGCGGATGCGATCGATTCCCATCTTCATGGACGCCGTAGTTTTGGGCAAGTCGGCTAATAGATATTGTAAATCGATCGATGCAATTTCCTGTTCAATTTCTGCTCCCGGTTCGGGAAAGTTTTCCTGATAAATATTCACCAAGTTAATTAAATCACCAATATATTCTTGAACGTGGTGCAAGTTCCCAGAAATAAAGCCAATAGGATTGTTCACTTCGTGGGCTACTCCAGCTACCAGTTGTCCGAGTTGAGAGATTTTTTCAGTTTGAACTAATTGTGCTTGAGTTTGTTGCAGTTCGATCAATATGGCTTCTAAATTTTCAGCTTTCTCTCTCAGTTGAGCTTCTGATGTTTGTAAAGCTTGTTCCGCTACTTTGCGCTGGCTGATATCGCGAATGATTGACAAAGCGTGGGGTTTCCCTCTGTATTCAAAAAACTTTGCTCTTACCTCAATATCGAATTCTGTACCGTCTTTTCGCAGCACGACAGCTTCACAATAAAATTCTTGGTGCAAGCTAACGGTTGTCATAAACTCATCGAATAAATGTAGGCACTTTGGGTGCAGGAGATCTAAAGGACTTAATCTCAAGAATTCCTCCATAGAATAACCGTACATTTCGCACATTACCGGGTTTGCTGCCGCAAATTTTCTAGTCTCCAAATCTATTAAGATAAGTCCGTCTGCTACACTTTCAAAAATACTGCGGTACTCCTCTTCTTTTTGAGCGAGTTCGGCTTGAGATTGTTGCAAGTTTTGTAGGGATTCAGTTAACTGGCGGGATTTATCTTGTTCGCTAGCGTAGGAACGCGCATTTGCAATAGCAATTGCTGCTTGTGCGGTCAACATTTCCAAAAGTGTCAAACCTTCGTCAGTGAAGGCTCCAGCGACCAAGTTATTTTCTAGATAAACTATACCGATTGACTTTCCTTGATAGACAATTGGCGCGCACAAAACTGACTTCGGTTGCTGATGCTGAATGTATGTATCGAATTGGTAAAGTGTTTCTTTAGTTGCATCGATTAGTACCAGAGGTTCCTGAGTTCTTGCTACATAATTGACGATAGAAAGAGGGAATTTGTAGTTATTTTTGACTGGGTGGAATTCTTCAAATATTGCATAATTATGCGGGTCGCTATCCGACACTTCAACGAACAAGTATCCGTCTCGTTCCAAAAGAATACACCCGGTTTGAGCGCCTGCATTTTCTAAAATAATATGCAGCAGTTTTTTTAACAATTTTTCTAAGACGATTTCGCTAGAAATAGCCTGAGAAGCTTTGATTACTGTTTTCAAATCAAAAATATTGGCATCAGTGGCGGTAGTCGCAGTTGTATTTATAGCGATCCGATCGTCGCTGATTTTGTTAAACCAATCTGGATGAGATTGTTCTAGTTGATGAACTTTGGCGGTTGCACCCCACTCGACATAGCAAAAACGGGCATCATTGAGATAAATTTTGGCGAGATTGGCACGATTTTGTGTTATATAAAATCTGGCAGCTAATTCATTGGCTAGGGCAGCATTTTGGACGAAGCCATTTTTGAGGGCGGAGGCGATCGCCCAATCATAATGTTGTGCTGCTGTATGGCTGTCTCCTGACAACCTCGCGATTTCTGCCTGAATTAATGAATATTTGTGCAGATAATTTGCAGGACAGTGTTCTGCCAAATCTCGAAAATTCTCCAGACTAATAGTGAGCTGTTTTCGGTATAGTTTGTACTCGGTATCATTGGCGTTTGTGCAACCAGCAGCTAGGGCGATCGCGTGATGGAACCGAAAAACCGGGTTGACAAAATGACCGGCACCGCCTTTCAAAAATTCCGCGCCGAAGAGAGCATATTCTAAGGCACGATCGACTTCGCCAAACCAATTAGCATGGGTGAGCTTGTAAAGATAGATGACAAAAGCAGTGGTAAGATCGGCTGAGGATTTGGCAAATTCTAAAAGCTGGTGTTCGTCGATGAAGGTTTCCGGCTCTGGGTAGGTTTCTGGTGAGCTAGTCAGTTGGGCGATCGCATTTTTGGTCAGCAAGTGATAAGCTAGCATATTGCGATCGACCTTTGAAAGCGCTGGAATAAATTGATCGGCAATTTCTGTAGCTTTGCTCAAAGACTCGTTGCCAAAAAAGCAGACCCATAGATAATTAATCGAAGCATATCCCGACCATTGATAAGCACCTGTTTCTAAACCGCTATTGAAAGCTTTGAGCATAAAAGGCTTGCATTCATCGATATATTTCATATAATGTAAAGTTAAAGCCCCCCACATATGAAAAATACAAGTACCTAACTCTTTATTGTCACAGCCTTCGTAGAGATTGAGCGAGAGTTCTCCGGCGGCGCAGCCCGCCTTGATTTCGCGATATTTATTGACCAAAGTAAAGGCGTACAAAGTGTAACCAAAGGCGGAAAATGGTGAATTCCCGTACAGAATGCTTGTTTGTACAAACTTCATCGCGCAGAGATATTGAGCGTTGGGACTGGTAAAATAGGCGATCGGGAAAAGTTCTTTCAAAATTCGATGAGCTGCTAGTTGTAGCGAATCGGTAAGTTTGGGTAAATCTGCTAATATATCGATCGATCGCCCGATCATCCTCTTCGTCTCTGCTAATTCTCGGGCTAGAAATTCATCATCCGGGTAAGGTTCAATCTCAACCCCCAAAGAATTTAACGTTTCAATCCCTAACTGATAAGCGGCAGATAAGTCATTCTTCATCCGCAGACAAGTTATTTGCAATTCTGCGATCGCACACTGTTCTAACAAAGTATGAGTTTTGGTCAGAATCCGGTCAAAAATTGCTAAAGCTGCATCATTGTTACTATTTAAATATTCTGCTTCACCCAGCTCTAAATTTAGCGCAAAACTCAAGCTATAATTATCTTGCCAACTTGAGACAGGCAAACAGTCGCACCCAGCTTGGAAAAAAGTAAGCGCATCTTCAAAAGCCGAAGCAGCTTTAGCAGTTTTACCTGCTTGTAAATTTAATTGTGCTAATTCATAAAGTTCTTCAGGATTAGCAATGAATTCGCGAGCAAAGTTCAAATGATTAACAATATCAAAAATCTGTTCTTGACGTTCAGCTTCATTGCTCCCCTCCAACAACAAACGTCCCAGCTTCCAGTGAACTGATTGTTTTTGGGACTCAGGAATCATCACATAAGCGGCTTGTTGAACCCGATCGTGCAAAAAATTGTAGCGCACTTTGCCAATTATTGGAGCCAACTTTTCTAATTCCCATTGCTCAAATACTTGTGGTACTAGATAGGCGTCATCTACAGGCAAAATCAACCCTAATTCTAGCGCTTCCCACAAATATTGTGCTGTTTTAGTCAAAGATTGTTCGCTCACTACTGATAATATATCCAGATTAAATTCGTTGTTTATACAAGCAGCTAATTGTAAAATTGTCTGACTTTGTTCAGATAAATATTGAATTTTATGAGCCATTAAATCAACTACATTTTCGGAAATATTTTGCTGTTTGATTTCTTGGGTGTCCCATTCCCATTCTGCAAGTTCTATATTAAATATCAGAAAATTTTCTTGAGACAGTGACTTCAATAACTGCTTTAAAAAGAAAGGATTTCCCTGAGTTTTTTCGAGCAGCAATTGTGCCAAGGATGCGACTTTTCTAGGAGAACAGTTTAAAGTGTCAGAAACTAATCGATTTACTTCATAAATTGCCAAGGGTTCCAGGTGAATATTGGCGATCGCAATTCCTGCGGCCCTCATTGCCTCATTTGCCAACATAAAGGGATGGCTCGGACTTACTTCGCTATTTCGATAAGCAAGAATAAGCAGGAAGTAAGGATTTTCTTCGGTGCAGTTGTGTTGATACAAATTAACGCTTCCAGCATCCATCCACTGACAGTCATCGAGAAACATTACCAAAGGATGTTCGGCTGTTGCAATTGCTTGGACAAACTTCTTCATCACTCCGTTGAAGCGGTTTTGAGATTCAATAGCACCGAGTTCGGGTACGGGAGGTTGTTCGCCCAAAATCAATTGTAACTCCGGGATAGCATCGATCGCAATTCGAGCATTTTTCTGCAAAGCGTTGAGTAGTCTTTGTCGCCATGCTACTAGCTGAGTTGGGCTTTCCATCAAAATTTGCTGCACGAAGTTACCCATAGCTTGAGTGAAACAAGCGTAGGGAACATTCCGCTTAAACTGGTCGCATTTACCAGATATAAAATAGCCACGTTGCCGCGTTATATCACGGACAATCTCATGAACTAATGCAGATTTGCCGATGCCGGAATAGCCACTGACTAGGACAATTTCACCGCTGCCTTTGCAGACACGATCGAACACTTCTAATAATTGTGCTATTTCTGTGTTTCGTCCGTAGAGTTTCTGAGGAATTGACAACTGACTCAGGGCATCTAGTTGTCCGGGAATAAAGTTAGAAATTGTCCCTGAATTCTTTATTTGATTTTGGCAGCGTTCTAAATCTGCTAATAATCCTGTGGCAGTTTGATATCTAAGTTCGGCATTTTTTGCCATGAGTTTTGCCACAATTTGGGTCAAAACTATGGGAATTTGTGGGTTGAGTTGTTGCAGGGGAACTGGTGGTTTGGCTATGTGACAGTGTACCATTTCTAACGGGTCACTGCTGGTAAATGGTAATTGTCCTGTCAGTAATTCGTAAAAGGTGACGCCGAGAGAGTAGAAATCGCTGCGGTAGTCGATGGAACGGTTCATGCGCCGGGTTTGTTCGGGGGACATATATGCCAGGGTTCCTTCTAGGCGATCGGAATTTTTTGAGTGTGTTTGTTCTTTTCTCAACCGCGAAGCGATGCTAAAATCAGCAAGTTTTACTTGCTTTGTTTGGGGATTTATGATAATATTATCCGGTTTAATGTCTTTATGTATGATTTGATTTTGATGCAGCAATACTAAAGCTTTTGCCAAGGATACGGCTATGTTTAAAAAATCGGCAATCGATAATTGGTAATGCGTGGCATTCGCCTCTAGATTGTCGGTTTCGGGCTCGGCTAATTCTGGTTGATGTTCTAAGTTTTCGATCCAATATTTCAGGGATACCCCTCCGATATCTTCTAATACTAACACTAAGCAAAAAGGATGGATTTCGAGTCGATAGACTTTGATGACATACTCTGAGTCGATATGTTTTGTGATTTGATATTCGTGTTTTAAACTGGCGCTCTGTTCTAGGGTCGGGCAGTCGGTGTTTAAGACTTTGAGAATGACTAATTGTTTTTCTGCTGTCGATATGGCTCGATAAATAACTGTGTTAGTTCCTTGGTGAATCAGCTCTTGTAAGTTGTAACCAGAAATTCCTGAAGCTGGCAGCATAGTAGATATTTCCCAGTTGATTTTATAATCAATGCCTAATTAGAGCATGGCACATACGAAACCCCGATGAATGGCGGGCGATCGCTACTTTACAAAGCCGCAGGTTGCAGCGATGTATCGAACGATCGCACAATTTTAAAATTACTTACGTATTTAGCAGGTGTTTGTTTTAATAGGTCTAGCGACCTAGAAATTGCAACTCTTAATTTTTTTATGGTGGAAGTGTTACAGCCTTTAAATGAAATCATACAGCATCCCACCATCATTGTAAATGACTTTATTAAATTTTAATAATAAAAGTTAGGGCGTAGATAAATAGCTGCTCGCGGGGCGTTGGGGAAAGCAATTGCAGGATTGGGAGATTTCTGGATATAACAAAGAATCACAGAAACACTTGGTTTTTACACTTGCACAATCAATATGATTGTAGGTACACATTGTGGACATTACCGAGGACTTTAATATCATTTGAGCGTACAAGCTGTGGATATTACTTAGCTATAAACTATTTTTGTAGGCAGTTAGTAATGTAGATCAAAAAAACTTGCGTAAAAACTCGGTTTTTAAAGAAAATATTGGTTCGCTGGCTGGAATAAAGTTAAGAAGTTTTCAAAGCAGAACTCGCCTCCGCTGCTATACCCCAATACCGTTTACTTAAGACCGCCCTGGGGGTAAAACCTATGAAAAATAGATACGGAGATTGCTTCGTTCCTATCGAAGGACCATCTTAAGTAAACCGTATTGTGCTATACCTCCTCTCACCCCGCGAGATAGCTTTTACAGGTGATGCGACCCGGCGGTGTTGGGCCTTAGGATCGAAAGTATCAAAGCAGATTCAGGACGTGCTTGCGTCTTAAACCCGGCTTTTAGGCAAAATAAAGGGTTGGGCGGCAGAGCACTACCGGGATATTGGGAGCGTTAAGTCGGAAGGGCCACAAGTCTGGAGAGGGCTTGCAGTCGATCGAATCTGTTGAGACACGGGCGGGCGTCAGTGTTGATTCGTGAAAAGTTGAGGATGCCCATATTTCGCCCGGAAAAACTTTTTTGCGATCGGAATACTCAAACCTAGAGGAAAATCAATATGTCATTTACAACCAAGATGAAATCTACCCAACAAGCTATTACTAAGCCACAACTGCAATTAGGTTCTCAAGGTCAAGCGGTATTGGAACTCGAACAAATGTTAACCAAGTTGCGGGTTTACCGGCAGCCTGTAAAAGGAATTTTTAACTCATCAGTTGAATTTGCTGTGAAACTGTTTCAGTATCGGGTTTTCTTGTCGCCGGACGGCATTGTCGGGCCGCTGACTTGGCAGGCCCTTTATACTGAAGCTCCTGTGAATATGCCGGTACTTAAATTCGGCAGTTCTGGGGAAGCAGTCACTACTGTTCAAGAAGTTCTGACCATTTCCCAGCACTATCGGGGCTCTATTGACGGTCAATTTGCCACTTTGACTGATCGGGCTGTTAGCGCATTTCAAAAAAGCTTTGGGATCGAGGCCGACGGGATTGTCAACCAAGAAACTTGGACTGCTTTGAGTCAAATTCCGCGCGGCTATGACCCTAATTGGTTCTTGACTTAGGGTTAGGTGCTGCTCGGTAATATATGGGCAGATTTGTGCGATCGCGTGTGAGGAATTGGGCAATGTGCGATGCTTTGGGTGCCCGACCAGTACCCGAAGCATTACATTTTTTTGAGATATTTTTTCGGGATTTGTGCAGAGAGAGTTCTGTTTTATAACTTTGGTAAAAATTACCAATTATCAATTATTAATGACTAATTCCTAATTATCAGAAAAGATCGATCGCCCAAAAACTGTTAACTTTCCTTACAATTTCGATAACAGGGTACAGTGGCGATGATAGGATGCCGTAAAAATCCTTTGGATATATCTATGGCAGAAGAACTGACTGGACAACCCCCCATCTTCGGCGGCAGCACCGGCGGCTTGCTGACCAAGGCGCTAGTTGAAGAGAAGTATGCTATCACTTGGACTAGCCCCAAGGAACAAGTGTTTGAAATGCCTACAGGTGGCGCTGCGATTATGCGTCAAGGCGACAACTTGCTGTATCTGCCCCGGAAGGAGCAGTGTATCGCTTTGGGCGGCCAGCAACTGCGGGCGAAATTCAAAATCTCGAACTACAAAATCTACCGCGTTTTTCCTGACGGTTCTACTGAGTACCTGCATCCCAAGGATGGCGTGTTCCCTGAGAAGGTGAACGAAGGTCGTGTTGCTAATGGTAGTGTCCCTCGCAATATTGGCAGCAATCCCAATCCGATCAAGGTGAAGTTCACAGGTAAGAAGACCTACGATCCTTAAGCGATCGATCTATTGCTGAGCAAAACATAAGTAATATTGCTTATTTGGGACTCAGTTAAGACTGATCCCCCTAGCCCCCCTGATAGTCGGTGGGGACATGAGCATTCTCTTTCGTCTCCTTCTTAAAAGGGGGGACAAGAGCATTCTCTTTCCTCCCCCGACTATCCGGGGGATTGAGGGGGATCTGGCCTCGGAGAAAAGCGAGATTTATCAAGGGTTTTAGGGTTAAGTTGACAGGAATGGGCAGCGCCCAGCTTCTACTGCAAATATCAAATCTAATTAATAGTTAATCCTTAAATTAAAAATGAATGTCGCAATCAGGCGATCGCAGATTTCTGATATCGATGTTTGCGCTCGCATTAATTATGAAGCTTTTAAAGATATTTCCGATCGCCACTGCTTCCCTCACACAGATTTTCTAACGGTAGAGTTGGCGGCCGAAATTACTCGGTTTTGGATCGAAAGTCCGTCATATTTTGGCGTTGTAGCCGAGAATGACGGTGCGGTTGTCGGCTGCGGTTTTATGGATGAACGCAACCCGATTCGCGGTATTGGGCCAGTCAGTGTCGATCGGGCTTTTCAAGGCCGCGGCGCAGGGCGACAAATCATGAAAGCCTTGCTGGAACGGGGACAGGATGCTGTAGGCATCCGTTTGGTGCAAGAATCTTTCAACATGGCCTCGCTGTCGCTGTACGCTTCTCTGGGTTTTGAGGTGAAGGAACCTTTCGTGTTAATGGAGGGGAAGTTTCGCAGCGTGCCGCAGTATGGGTTTGAGGTGCGGCCGATGGCTGGCGAGAATGTGGGCGAATGCGCGGCTTTGTGCGAAAAAGTCTGTGGGTGCGATCGAACTTCCGAGATTGAATACGCCCTAAATAATTATTGTCCGTTAGTTGCGTACCAGCAAGGTCGGATTGTGGCTTATACTTGTGCGATATCTGCTTTGGGTCACAGCGTCGCCGAAACCGAGGCAGATATGCAGGTTTTGCTCTTGGGGGCTGCTGCGTACAGTTCCGAAGATGTGCTAGCTTTTCACTTGCCGCTGAGGTATGGAAGTCTGTTTCGCTGGTGTTTGCAACAAGGGCTGCGCGCCGTCAAGCCGATGGCGGTGATGGCTGTTGGCGAGTACCAATCGCCGGAGGGCTGTTGGTTTCCGTCTTTTGTTTATTGATTGTAATTAAAGTTAGTATAGCAACCGCCATTCAAGGTATTGACATAAAGCACCTCATGAAGAGACCCCTGAGATCCCCAAGCGATCGCTCTCCAATTTGATTCCTGTCAACTGTCAACTGTCAACTGTCAACTGTCAACTGTCAACTGCTATATATGATATTTCCCGATTTCTCACAATTTTCGGAACTGGCGAAACAAGGCAATTTTGTACCCGTATATCAAGAATGGGTGGCTGATTTGGATACGCCTGTGTCTGCGTGGTATCGGGTTTGCGCCGGTCAACCTTACAGTTTTCTGCTGGAGTCGGTGGAAGGTGGGGAAAAACTCGGGCGTTATAGTTTGTTAGGGTGCGATCCGCTGTGGATTTTGGAGGCTAGGGGCGATCGCACAACTCAAGTTTACCGCGACGGTTCCGAAAAAGTATTTACGGGCGATCCGTTTGAGGCTTTAACCGAGTGTTTGCAGCCTTACAAACCAGTGAAATTGCCGCAGTTACCGCCGGGAATTGGCGGATTGTTTGGTTTTTGGGGTTACGAGTTAATTAAGTGGATTGAACCGCGAGTTCCAGTGCATCCGGCGGGCGAGAATGATTTGCCGGATGGGTTGTGGATGCAGGTGGATAATTTGCTGATTTTCGACCAGGTGAAACGGAAAATTTGGGCCGTCGCCTATGCGGATTTGCGCGAGACAGGCGTTGATTTGGCCGAGGCCTATGGGGCAGCGTGCGATCGGGTTTCTCAGTTAGTTGATAAACTGAAATCGCCACTTTCACAACAATCTACTCTCCTAGAATGGACTCCGCCGAGTTACGGGCAAGATGCAAGTTCCACAACTGAAAATACAGAATTAGCTTACAGCAGCAATACCACCCGCGACAAGTATTGTGAAAATGTATTGAAAGCCAAGGATTATATCAAAGCGGGAGATATTTTTCAGGTAGTGATTTCGCAGCGGCTGGAAGCAGAATACACGGGCGATCCTTTTGCACTTTACCGCTCTTTGCGCCTGATCAATCCTTCTCCGTACATGGCATATTTCAATTTTGGAGATTGGCAGATTATCGGTTCCAGTCCAGAAGTGATGGTGAAGGCAGAAAATACGGCTGACGGCAAAAAGATTGCAACTTTGCGGCCGATTGCCGGTACGCGCCGCCGGGGTCAAACTCCTCAACAAGACGATGCTTTGGCTGCTGAATTACTGCAAGATCCGAAGGAAATTGCGGAACACGTGATGTTAGTTGATTTGGGCAGAAACGATTTAGGCAGAGTTTGCCGCAGCGGTACTGTAAAAGTTGACGAATTAATGAAAATTGAGCGTTATTCTCATGTGATGCACATTGTGAGCAATGTAATCGGAGAATTGGCTGAAGATAAGACAGCTTGGGATTTGTTGAAAGCTGGTTTTCCTGCTGGTACGGTTAGCGGTGCTCCGAAGATTCGGGCGATGGAAATTGTGCACGAGTTGGAAGGTTGCCGTCGCGGCCCGTATTCTGGGGTTTACGGGTTTTATGATTTTGAGGGACAGTTGAATAGTGCGATTACAATTCGCACTATGGTTGTTCAATCGCAGGGCGGTGACAAACATTCGGTTTCTGTGCAAGCCGGTGCTGGTTTGGTGGCCGATTCTAACCCGGATATGGAGTATGAAGAAACTCTCAATAAAGCCCGGGGTATGTTGCAGGCTATTCGCTGTTTGAAGTAGCGAGTCTGGGTCAAAAATCTTGTCGATGTCGATAAGAGTCGGCGATTGAAATCGCGTCTACACAAACAATGTCCGCCTCCGCGGACAAAGAGAAGATAACGTAATTTTAACCGTCTGGTATTCAACCCGCGGAGGCGGGTTTTGTCTGTATAGACGCGATTTCAATCGCCCGGTCTTCTAATCTTAAAAGAGGGAAAGCGGAGGCGGGTTTTGTCTGTATAGACGCGATTTCAATCGCCCGGTCTTCTAATCTTAAAGGAGGGAAATATGAATTTTTATATCGTTGACGTGTTTGCCGAGTCAAAATATGCTGGCAATCAACTAGCTGTCTTTTGTGGCGCGGGAGTTGCGGAACTCTCAGAGGCCGAAATGCTGCTGATAGCGAAGGAAATCAATTATTCGGAAACCACGTTTATTCCATCAAACCAGCCGGAAAACGGCGGCTATGACGTGCGTATCTTCACGCCCAAGAAGGAATTACCGTTTGCCGGTCATCCGACGCTGGGGACGGCGTTTGTGCTACAACAACAGATAATTGGCCAAAAGGTCGATCGAGTAATTCTCAATTTAGCCGTGGGTCAAATTCCAGTCACCTTTAATTATCGCAACGAATCCGCAGATATTTTGTGGATGCGACAAAACCCACCAACATTCGGTCAAGTTTTGCCAACCGAAACTCTCGCCAGCGTCCTAAATTTACAACCCGATGAGATTGAGACAAACTTCCCAATTCAAGAAGTTTCTACCGGAGTACCGTTTATAATTGTCCCGTTAAAAACCCTCGCAGCCGTCAAAAAAGCTCAAGTCAACTTAGATAAATATTTTGAATTAATTAATACCACAGAAGCCAAAGAAATTTTGATATTCTGCCCAGAAACTTACAGCGACATTAATGATTTAAACGTCCGAGTTTTCGCCCATTCCTTAGGAATTCCCGAAGATCCGGCGACGGGGAGTGCCAATGGCTGTTTGGCTGGATATTTGGTAGAATATACTTATTGCGGGGAATCAAAGATTGATGTGAGAGTCGAACAGGGTTATGAAATTGGTAGACCTTCGTTGCTGTTGTTGAAAGCTCAAAAAAATCAGGAAGAAATAGAAGTTTTGGTGGGAGGTAAAGTGGTGATGGTGGCGAAAGGAGAATTTGTTTAAAACATTCAAATATAGCTTCCTATATAGGTTCGTAGTGAGGACTTTAGTCCTTATTTGTTGCGGACTAAAGTCCTCACTACAAACCTATTTTATTATAAACCCGCCCCGGTCTTCACTCTAGAAAACTTAATATTCCGCTCAAATTGTGAGATAGTACACATATAGAAGGATTGACTCACATGATGGTAAGTTCACTCATCGAATCCAGGGAAATTCAAGTTATTGAATCTCCCAGAATTTCCCTAGAAGAATGGATGGAAAACCCGCCTGACAGCACAGAATGGATCGATGGAGAATTAGTAGAAAAAAACGGCATGACAGCAAAAACTGGTCGGATTCAATCTCGGCTATCCCGCTACTGGGGAAATTACGCAATTTCCAGCGGACAAGGTGGAGAAGTTTACACAGAAACAGGTTGCCGTACAGTAGGGAGAGGTCGCTGTCCTGATGTTTCCTACTTGACACCAGAATTAGTCGCCCAATTTAATGATTTTACCATACTTCCTCAAAGTTTTCCGTTGATTGCTGAAATTATTTCTCCTACTGATAAAGCGGAAGAAGTATTTGCCAAAACCAATGAATACCTGCAATCGGGCTGTCAAGAAATATGGCTGGTACTTCCTGAGAGTCAGTGGATTGTTGTTGTCACTCAACAGCAGAGACTTTTATTTACCATAGGTGAAGTCGTCAGCACTCAAATAGTTTTGCCAGGTTTTAGTATTGCCGTCGATGAGTTGCTAGCGTAAAAAATGGGTTCAATTTAATTATTCCTAATCAAAATGGGTTAATATGAGGTAGCTCATATTCATTGCTCTGCGTTACTGGCATAGTGAAAGCATCATCTTTCTGAGAGACTTTCCAATGCTATCAACATTTTCGCGCACTTTAAATTTATCCTCTGATGCTTCCGAAGCCCTGCTTGCACTTCCATTAACCAGCTTGCTGGATTCACCGGAATTCAATCAAATCTTGGGAAGTCTGGATACTGCTTTGCTTAAAGAAAGTTTGCCTGCTGCTGGGGCTATATTATCCCAAAAACTCCCAGCTTTTTATGATTGGTTGCAAACTGAATTGGGAATTAAAAATGTCCCAGATAGTCCAGATCATGCTACAAAATGGGTAGTCGGTTTTCTGAAGAATCAAGAGAGTTTAACTGATTTAGTTGAGATGCACAAATCGATTCCAAGACTTGCATTAGATCGATCGATTCCTCGGTTAGTTAGCGCCTTTGATGGGGTTCAACCCACCGCCGTCAAGGAAGAGTGGGAAAAAGCGATCGCAGCGCTTTGTCTGGTACTCGCCGTCGCAGCGCGGGAAAATCAGTCACCGGGCGCATCGAAGGCTTTGGTAGGGGTTTAGGTGAAGCGGCTTTTTCGGAAAATTTGCAGTTGCGCGCGATCGATCTCAACGACTACCGGCTTTTTCTTGTTGAGGACGATCGCATTATGCCGATTTAACAACAGCCACTGAGCCAACATTACCACCAGGACTCGCCTTTTGCGAAACTTGCCTTCAAAACGGGCCATTCGGACGATCGCCTCTTCGATTTTATACCACCAGTTTTTCCCTTTTTGGGAAATCACAAAAATCGTTCCCGGTATGTAATCGCCTCCATTTGCCCAGAAAGCATACCTTTCGCCTAAAGTAAAGTAGTGAAAAACATTGTTAGCGGTGCAAGTTTCAGCTAACTTTTCCGCAACGCCCAAAGAATTAAACGTTACAGTCGATCGAATATAATCCGGGTATTTTGCTACAATTTGCTGAGCAACTTTGCCGCCCAAACTTTCTCCGATGACATCCGCCGGATTTCCGCTGCGAAATTGCTGTTTAAGCCAATCTATAGCGCCTACAGTTTCCGCCGCTTTTAACTGGCGTTGTACTTTGGCCATAAATACATCGGGTGTATCTTCCAAAACGCGATCGAAAGGATACCACGAACCGTATCCGCGAATCACGAGCACGGGCGGATTATTCCCAGAAACCGGAAGGCGACTTTCAGCATAAAAACCAGTGCGCGAGTCTTCAAACACTTTTTCTATGGTATAATTTCCATCAACAACTTGCCCCTCTGCGTGCCGAACATAAATTGACGGATTGCTGGGATCCTCAGTATCGTGGAGTTGGGGTTTGGCAAACTTTTCGTAGAGGGAATCTAGCAAGTGCCTTCCTGTAGGGCGATCGACAAAATCCAATTTTATTGATCCATACTAAATTAAAAACAATCTAAAAAAGGTTCGTAGTGAGGACTTTAGTCCTCAGGAAAAGAATGACTAAAGTCCTCACTACTAATACCAATTTAATGTGAAGTTGCACATATCTCGATCCCCCTAAATCCCCCTTAAGAAGGGGGACTTTGATCGGAATCTTGTCCCCCCCTTATTAAGGGGGGCTAGGGGGGATCGGATTCTATGCAACCTCATAAAAAATTGGTATAACCTTGTGCAATTCTTACAAAACTCGCAACGTGCTCGCAATACTATCGACTGCTTCCATCGCGCGAATTTCATCGAGTGCTTGTTGGAAATTACCTTCCCGAACATCGTGAGTCACGACAACAATTTCTGCTAAATCGCCGTGAATTCCCGTCTGCACAATGGACTCCAAACTAACTTGGTGGTTGCCGAAACAAGTGCCAAGTTTGCCAATTACCCCCGGAGTATCCCGCGTCAGAAAACGCGCGTAAAAGCGAGTCACAAGTTCCTGCATTTCTGCTATTTTGCAGTAGTGTTGGTGAGTGCAACTCAGCAAAGGATGGGGAATCGGCACAGTTTCGGTTTTCAGGATAGCAGCCACATTCAAAATGTCGGATACTACCGCGCTGGCTGTGGGCCCAGCCCCCGCACCGCGCCCGTAGAGCATCAATTGCCCGATCGCATCTCCTTCAACTAAAATTGCATTGTAAACGCCGTTCACACTAGCCAGCGGATGAGCTTTCGGCACAAAAGTAGGATGCACCCGAATCGAGAGGAGTTCCCCTTCTGCATCCCCATTATGTTCGGAAATTTTGCTAGTTTCTTGAGCAATAGCCAGCAATTTGATCGTAAATCCCAGCTTGTCGGCGTAGTCAATATCAGCCGCGCTAACTTGCCTGATACCTTCGCAGTGAATATCTGCTAAATTGATGCGTCCGCCAAAAGCTAACGAAGCTAAAATAGCAATTTTATCAGCAGCATCCCATCCATCCACATCTGCTGTAGGGTCAGCTTCAGCATAACCTAATTGCTGAGCGTCCGCGAGGACTTCGGCAAAGTCTGCACCTTCTGTCTGCATCCGCGTCAGGATGTAATTAGTTGTGCCGTTAACGATGCCGGTGACACTTTTGATGCGGTTTGCACCTAAAGATTGTTTGAGGGTTTGAATGACCGGAATGCCGCCGCCCACCGCAGCTTCTAGCATTACATAAACGCCTTTTGCATTAGCAGCGTCGAAGATTTCATTACCGTAGCGGGCGATAACTGCTTTGTTGGCGGTGACTACGTGCTTCCCGTTGTCGATCGCTTTCAGAATGAGCGATCGCGCCGGTTCCAATCCGCCAATCAGTTCTACTACAATATCAATTTCCGGGTCAGTCGCGATCGCCTCTAGGTCAGTTGTCAGCACATTTTCTGGCAATTGTAAAGACCGAGTTCGAGAAATATCGCGCACTCCCACCCGATAGATTTCCAATTCCTGCAACAGCGGATGGCGCCCATCTGGGGAGAGCAAAATCTCTGCTGTTCCCGCGCCAACCGTACCCAAACCTAGCAAACCAATTTTGAAAGCCACGACTTTGACCCGTAGAAAATCACTTAATCTACAATCATTGTATGATAACCAGGCATTCATAGAATACCCACAGGCTCGACTTCTTTAAAAAATCAGACTCTATATCAGATCGCGTCCAATCAATCATTCCTAATAAAAACGGTTCGTAGTGAGGAATTTAGTCCTTTAATTATGAGGACTAAAGTCCTCACTACGAACCAATATGATTGTGATTGCTATCTTCAGAAAAGAGCTGACCAATTAATCCAGACGTTACATCAGACTTTGCATTGCAATTTAAAGTGCTGTATCCAGGTCTACCTCCAATTCTCGAAGCCACTGTTTCAATCTTTCTACGTGCTGCCTTTCTGCATTAACTTGCTGTTCTAGTTGCTGATTTTGCTGTTCGAGTTGCTGTAGATGTGCTTCTTCTGCTCGAATTAAATCTTCTACTATAGCAATCTTTGCAGGAGTCGTAAATTTTTTACCCCACGCCAACCCTCAGAGCGAGTTCGGGGAGGGAGTAAGAAATTTACAAATGATTTAGGATTGCTATAGACCAATACGGTTTACTTAAGATGCTACTTCGAGAGGAACGAAGCAATCTCCGTATCTATTTTTCATAGGGTTTTACCCCCAGGGCGGTCTTAAGTAAACGGTATTGTGCTATTGACGAGATGGAATTAGTAGAAGAATTCAACTTTCATAGTAGGAATAAGAACCCAAGAACTTCTGAACCCAGGACAAGTCATGAAAGCAATGATTTTGAATAAATTAGGATTTTTAAGTGCACCATTATACATATTCGATAAATTTTTAGTAGGAAAAGCAACATCACATCTAATCGGAAAGAGAATATTGCCCGAACATCTAAGGAATGAAAATTTAATAACCTAGGCGACTATCCCCCCTTCGTCCTTACTGGAACAAAAATCGGGAAGCAAAGTTGCTTAAGTTATTCAGTTTTCATGCCCCAAACAGCGACGCACCAGACAATTCATAACGGGGATGAATAACCAGAATTTGGTATGAAACGATAGTTAAGCAAACAAGACAAACAGTTGTTTTGTTTACGAGTCTGCTCGCTATGGCTGGTGCGTCGCTGTCAGATTTTGGGTTTGTATTGAGGGATTTTTCTTTCTTCGACGCACCCTACGGCTATCTTCTACCTTCTACCTTCTACCTTCTACCTTCTACCTTCCATCCGTTACACAATCCGTTGCCGAACTTCCTTCATTAAAAAACCCGACACTGACAACATATTTAAACTTGTCAGTATCGGGTACAAAATCAACAAATTACCAACAAAAATTTAGGACTTTTTGCCAAAAACTTGTTCTTTCAAAGCTTGAATTTCTTGACCTAATTGTTGGCGGTTGGAAGAGCGGAGCAAATAGCGGTAGATAAACCAGGCGCTGTATCCGATACCAATTAGCTCGAATGTGGGTGCTAGCAGGGGGATGTCGTTGAGTTCGTCTACAATGCCCAAAAGCACTTTCAAAGAAACAATCGAGGCTAATATGACACCGACAACTGTCAAGGGACTTTTGTACTGCTCGTAAAAGCTGCCGATGTAAGCAGGAAACTCCGACAAAATTGAAATAATTTGTTCTTTGATCTGCTGTGTCTGATTTGGTTCTTCGGTAATGATGACTTTTGTGCTACCGCTCGAACTGTCTGCTTCATTTTCAGCAGGAATTTCGGTGATGATAACGGTTGTTTCTGGTTCGTTTGATGAAGTCATTTCTCCACTCGCAATAGTTTTTTGCTGATTGGCGGCAGGTATTTCAACTGCTGCTGCGGCTGTTTCAACTGCCGAAATATCGACTGCTGAAACCTCCGTTCCGACTGTTGAAACAGCCGGTGTTTCGACTGCTGTAACTTCCGCTGCTGGTTCAATAGTCGGCGTTTCGACTGCTGTAACTTCCGCTGCTGGTTCAATAGTCGGCGTTTCGACTGCTGTAACTTCCGCTGCTGGTTCCAGAGTCGGTGTTTCGACTGCTGTAACCTCTGCTGCTGGTTCTACCAAAGGCGTTTCGACTGTTTCAAGAGTCGGTGTTTCGACTGCTGTAACCTCTGCTGCTGATAGTTCAACCGCCTGTGTTTCGACTGTTGAAACCTCGACTGCTGGCTGTTCCCGCTCGGAAATTTCGGCGGGAGTTTCGGCTTTGGGTTGTTCTAGGCTAGGAGTTTCGGCCGCAACACCAACTGCCGGCAAATTCAAGTTGCTAATGGCATCAAGCAAGCGGGTTTTAGCCGTCCCCCGCTGGTGAAGGATTACCCAAGATTCTATCAGGTCGGGGCCGTGCATTGCACCTGTCAGAGCGGCTCTGAGCGATCGCATAATCAGCCCTTTGTTAAGATTTTTCTCTTTACTGAGCTTTTTAGTGATTTTCTGAGCTTCTGCTGCTATTAGGGTGGGATGACTTTCCAGAGCTTCTTGAACTGCTTGTAAAGCCTGTGCAGCGCCTGATTGCTGCAACTGTGCGAGTGCTTCTTCTTCGTATTCCAAAGTTGGCAAGAAGAACAACTTGCACATACCGACAGCATCGGTTAAGCGAACGAGACTCGGGCCGATTAAAGCAGCTATTTGTTCGAGCCAAGGGCGATCGGCCTTAGAATCAAACTCATAACCGGCTTTCTGCCAATAAGGTATCAGCAAATCTGTCAATTGCGGCACAGGCATCTTGTGCAGGTATTGACCGTTAAGCCAATTGAGTTTATCCCAATCAAATTTTGCACCGGCTTTGTTGACTCGATCGAATGTAAAGACTGCCGCAGCTTCGGACAATGTAAATATTTCTTGCGTAGAATCCGGCGCAGTCCAACCCAGCAAAGTCATGTAATTGACTAAAGCTTCGGGGATATAACCCATATCTTTGAAGTCAGAAATCGAGGTAACGCCGTCGCGTTTAGAAAGTTTTTGCCCTTGCGCGTTTAAAATCAGCGGTGTGTGGGCAAATTCTGGGATTGTCGCGCCCAAAGCTTCGTAAAGCAATATTTGTTTCGGAGTATTGCCGATGTGATCTTCGCCGCGGATGACGTGGGTGATGGCCATGTCGATGTCGTCGGCGACTACGGCGAGGTTGTAGAGGGGCTGGCCGATGAGGCCGCCGCTGGATGCGCGGGCGATTACCATATCGCCGCCGAGGTCGCTACCTTTCCAGGTTACGGTGTCGCGCACCATGTCGTTCCACGCGATCGTGCGATCGTCCTCAATGATAAACCGAATCACAGCTTGCCGCCCTTCTGCTTCAAAAGCTGCGCGCTGTTCCTCCGTCAGGTGGCGGTGGCGGTTGTCGTAGCGGGGGGCCTGTTTGTTGGCTTTTTGTGCTTCCCGCATCTCGTCAAGTTCTGCTGACGTGGTGTAGCAGCGGTAAGCGAGTCCTTTGTCGAGAAGGGTTTGGACTGTTTGGCGGTAGATTTCCAGACGCTGGGACTGAAAACTCGGGCCTTCGTCCCAGTTCATACCCAGCCAGGTGAGTCCTTCGAGGATGTTGTCGGTGTATTCGCTTTTAGAACGTTCTACGTCTGTGTCTTCTACCCGCAGGATGAATGTTCCGCCTTGGTTGCGGGCAAACAGCCAGTTAAATACGGCGGTTCTGGCGGTACCGATGTGGAGGTTTCCGGTGGGACTGGGGGCTAGACGGACTCTGACGTTCATTTATCTTTTTGCTTTTAGATTGGGGGCAATTTACTGGTTGGGGGATTTGCTGTGGCTGTGACTACAAATTTTATTATATTTTGTTGCCGCCTTAAAAATTGTGTTTGCCAGTTGGTTTGCCTGGAATTGCTCGATAAATAGGCTAATTAGCGATCGGGCGAAAGTCTCGGGCTTTTTGAGCAGACGGCATCTTGACGATATTAGCATTGTCGGCGCCCAAGACTGGATTGACCTTTGGGCCTATTTTTTAAAGCAGGAATAACTGCGGCAGGGATGCGGTCGGCGCGATCGATAATTATTAATTCTTTTGACACTCCCCACCGATGAATCGGGGGGATTCTTCTCTCAAAGGCACTTAGGAATGAAAATTTAATAACTTACACGCTCGATGATTGTTGTGGGATGGGCGTCCCGCCCGTCCTTTCTGCACGGGCTCTCCCGCCCATCCCACAAATTNNNNATATAGCCTTTCTCAAAAAGGTGAGGTATGACTGACAGGTTATATAACCACTGAAACCAAGAGGGCTCTCTTCCCAACAACGTCCGCGAATCTTTCGCTTGATCCGCTATACCCACATTCAGGGCAAGAATGAACCCTGACATCTAGGCTTTTCTTACCAGTCAAGGTTCCACAATTAGGGCAGGTTTGACTGGTATAGTTCTTGTCTACTTGGGCAAAATACACCCCACGCTTCCAGCACACATGAGACAGGATGGAAAAAAATTGACCATAAGCTGCATCTAAAGTATGTTTACCAAACAACCCCTTAGCCCAAGCCTTAAAATTGATATTTTCAACAAATATCATGGACGCTTGGTCGCACAGCCGATGAGCTAATTTATAATGCCAATCCTTTCGAGTATCGCTAATTCTTTGATAAATTTGAGAAATTTTTCTTTGAAGCTTTAGCCAGTTATTAGACCCTTTTCTCTTATGCTTTAATCTTCGTTGCAGTAATTTCAACTCGCGGTGAAGTGCATTAAAGAATCTCGGTCGATTTACCAATTCTCCATCAGAGGTTGCCAAGTATTTATCTAGTCCGATATCCACACCTAGATGATGTCCCGACGGGAGAATGTCCGGTATATTTACCGCTAACCGATAAGTCAGCATTACAAAATAACCAGAAGCCTTTTTAACTACTCTAATTTGCGCCAGGAGAAAACCCTCTGGTACAGGCCTAGACATCTTCAACCTGACCCAACCAATTTTTGGCAGATTAACCCGTCCATTCTCCACTGCTGCATCTTTGACAGCCGGAAACACAAACGAGCGCAGCCTTTTTTTAAAGCGTGGAAAACCATGTCCTCGATCCCACATTGCCACAAATGCCGATTCTAACACCTTTAATGTTTGCTGCAACACTTGCGAATGCGGAACCTTTAATTCGGAATAAATCTTCTTAGCTCTTGCTAGATTTTTACACTGACTAGCATAGGTAGGTCTAGGTGTGTCTGGTGAGATGATATATTCACCAACTATCGAACAAGCATTAACAGGAGACTTGCGAGAATTTACCCAATCCTTCCGTTCTCTCAAGGCATAGTTATATACCTGACGACAAACGTTTAACCAAGTCTCAAATATTTCGACTTGGTGTTTATTAGGTCGAAGTTTGTACTCGTGAGTTACTGTTAAGTAGGTAGGCGGGAAAAAACCAATCTATGTAACAAAACATTAAGTTACCTAATTGCAGTTAAACTTAAGACGTTGCGTAGTGTAATTTCCCTTTTGTCCTCTAACTTCTACTCCATGAATTACGGCGTAGGCGAGTTCTAACTCATCATCAAACAAATGTCGCAGCCAACTCATCTTTCTTAATGTGTTGCCACTCCAATTCTATCGGGTTCATTTCCGAACAATACTTGGGCAAAAAGAAGATATATAAACCTTGCTTTTCCCAATGCGGCCATAACTCTTGGACTTCTTTGCATCGGTGTATTGGGCCGTTGTCTTGTACGATTACTCTCGGGCGTCCAATCTCAGCAGCTTCTTGGGCTTCTCGCTCCATCATTTTGATATAAGCTTTTCGATCGACACCCCCAATTACCAAACCGTAGACAAAACTGATGTCAGGTTGAAGAAGTCCGACAATACTTAGTCTACGACCACGCCGTAAGGTTTGTTCTAACCGTTTTTGTTCACCTATTGGGTAATAAGTATAACCGGGTTCACTCCACATACAAAACCCTGATTCATCTAAATACTTTAAGTCAATTCCTCCCGCCGCCGCCTCTAATTGCAACATATCTAAGTCGGATTGCTTCGTTTCTTGTACTATGGGGTCTTGTTTTCCTTTATGACTTTTTCTGGCTCGTTTCCAAATAAACTTTTTTTTTTAGTATCCTTCTTAATCGATCTGCACTTAGTTTAACAGAACGTTCTTTTTCTAATTTCTGGACTAATTGAAGACTATTATATGTACGTGATTCCTTTTTGAGGCATTCTTTTAAAAACTCTATATCTGACTCTTTCCACGTTGGCTTTGCCCCTCGACCAGGCAACTCCCAAAGCCCTTCCATGCCTATATTCGACCATTTATGTAAAACCTCTCTCACTGTTTGTGGAGTCCAGTTAAAATGAGCAGCTATTTTTTCAACGTACCAGCCATGTGCATTTAATCTAATTACTTCTGCTCTATCTTTGACTTTTTGTGGAACATCCGCAGTTCTCAGTTTTAAGAGAGTTTTGTCTTGCTGTTGAGTCAGGAATACCCTTAATCTAGCGCCCATATATTGAGTTACCTCAGTAGATATATTCTCTTTGTTTACTTATCTTAACATAGTTCGGTTTTTTTGCGCCGACCTACTTAACATGAATCTATGATATCATTTTTTGATAAAATAAGCGTGCTAGTTTATAAATTTGACTGCGAGAAACAGCCTGGTAATCGTTTCTCTTGCGACTCAAGTCTGGGCCGCGTTCATCCCCATGCCTGAGCCTGAAGTCAGCGGCTTTCCGCTCGTCTTCAGGTAAAATGTTTGTGTGCGATCGCCATTAAAATAAATTTCCCTATGTCTACTGCTAAAACTGAATTTCCCGAATCTGTTGAAATTAAGCCATCTTGGCAGATTGAGCTTTTGTACGACGGTGAATGTCCGCTGTGCGTGCGGGAGGTCAATTTCTTGAAAAAGCGGGACGCGGGCCGAGGTTTGGTGTCGTTTGTGGATATTGCGGAGGATGACTACAACCCCCAAGCCCACGGCGGAATCGACTACGAAACGGCGATGGGCCGGATTCACGCGGTGTTACCCGACGGTACGGCAATTAAAAATGTTGAGGTATTTCGGCGGATCTACGAGATTTTGGGGATTGGTTGGGTCTATGCTGTGACTAAGTTGCCGATTGTTGGGGCGATCGCGAATTGGCTGTACGGAATTTGGGCTGATTGGCGGCTGCCTTTGACGGGAAGACCGGACTTAGCAAGTATTATGAGCGATCGAACTGCGCGGATCGAGTGCGAAATTGAAGGTCGCTGTCGGGCAAAGTTGGAATAGAGTTAAATTGAGTAAGTGCGATCGACCGATTTGCAGATTTCAACAGAAACAAACTGCAACTAAGATTAAAGATTGATTGCTACTAAAAGCAGGGGGAAAAATGGAAGACGCAGGATATACAGTCTTCATGGGCTTCGGTGGTCTTTGGGTACTCATGGGAATTGTCGCTGTGACTTTCCTGTTCAAATCGGACGGTCAAAAACTTAAGTTTGGTAAATGGGGACTGCTAGTGGCTATTCCGATCCTAGTGCCGATCGCCCTGGTTTTGACATATCAGATATTCCGACCCTTTATTATCTCACACCTTTGAGTCGATCGTCCGTGGGAGAAAGGAATTAGTTAAATTAAGTTAAGTATTATTCATTTTCGGGCGATCGCAACTGCTCCCTCACCCATACTCGCAAAGCGTCAATTATAGTCATATCATCCTCGGTCTCTGCCATCTGCAAAAATTGAGTGATTATTTCTGAAGAAACAATCGGAAAAGTGGCACTACATTCACAGATTACATATTCTCCGTTCTGAAATTGAAAAAATTGTACAGTCTCTCCGAGATATCTCCAAATTTCAGGAACTCCCAGGTTTTTGTAAATACTAAAGCGATTAGTAGATGGACTGGTAAGATCGACTTCAATGATTAAATCTGGTGGCGGGTCAATTGATAAGTTAATTTTTCTGCCACGAATGCGATCGACATTTTGGATATAAAAACAGGAATCTGGTTCGGCACCTTGTTTTAAATCTTCACGATTGAGAGTTGTCGAACCAAATCCCTTACGTTTCAACTTTAATTCATCGCTTAAAGTAGTCACAAACTGTTTTAGCAAACAATTAACAGTTTCATGCAAATCTGATGGCATGATAATTTCTAATACTTCTTGAAAATATGAAAACCGCGAAGACCTGTTGTCTCCAGCTTCTGCTAACAAGCTTTGGTAAGTCTGCCAACTGATACTAGATAGTACCACCCGTTGTGTGGTTTTTTCTGGAGAGGGATGAATGAGCGTCGCAGTCATGTTTGCCTCCTGCTTAATCCAGAAAAAAGTTTATTACAACCCTAAACTTTCGAGAGAACGGGACAGACGGGGCTCGAACCCGCAACTTCCGCCGTGACAGGGCGACACTTCCAGATCAAGTGTTCGCCTGCTTTCAACTGTCCCTGCACAACAAAAAATCTATCTCACTCTGACTGAAAAGTCAAGAGTCAAGAAAAAATATTTCAACGTCGTGCTTATTTGCTCCACCCAGTACCGCTGCATAGGGGTCATTCGGTGGTTCATGACGAATCGGCATCGGGGTACCCCACCACTCAGCATCCTCAAAAAGCTCAGGACGTTTGTCGTAGTAATCCCGCCAGCAATCTGGATACCATTCCCAAGCTTTCCAAAAGCCATGAGGAATGATCGATCGTTCTACCACATACCCATCTAGATCCGACCAGCTCCATTGAATTTCGCAAGGTGATGCCCAGCCGTGTTCCCACATGGTCAAGAAAGTATAGTCAAAATCGTAACCAGGGGCAACAGGGACTTCAACACGAACTCCATTAAAAGGTAAATCAATAGCGGGGGCAAAACCTTCTTCGTCTGATACACCAACCCTAATATATTTAACAATGCGATTCTCATTTCCATTGTCGTAAGAAAACATATCCAAGTACACAGGCAACTCAACTGCCTGAATTTGATCATCCCTACACCACCCAAAAACTCGATCCTCGTCTTGATAAAGGGAACCTTTTTGGAATCGCAATTTAAGCCATGCAGGCAACTCCTCAAATTCTTTCAGAATTCCAGGAACCAACATTAAATCTGTTGCAGACGCATCATTCAGCAATCTCATAATCATTGTTTTGGCTGAACTCCTTGAACCCCTCGTCGTGACCGGGTTCAAATATCTTTGGATACCCCATTTCAACTTTCGCTCAAACATAAAGAAACAAGGAGCGACCTTGCAATTACGCTGTTAATTTAAGTCAATATCTTCATCAAGCTCATCAAAATCTGGGTCATCCTTGGAATAAGCCCAAGCATGATCACAAGCATTACAGGTGTAAAATCCATAATCTTTGTCGAACTTAATATCCACCGATCCACATTGCGGGCATTGAATATCTTTTGTTAACGACTCTTCTTCCATTTGTTATTTACCTCCCTAAATAACTACGGATTGATAGTGATTTCTAGCAGACTCGTAGCGCTTATCGCTACCAGATTTAGCAACCCCCCATATCGCCAAAATAGCAGCATTCTGAGATAGCCCGCTACGCTTACAGGCAACCACCACCGCACGCACTTCGGGGGTCAACGACTGCATTGGCTCGGGAAACTCCCAATTTTCCGGAATCGGGTTAACTGCGTTGGGTTTCCGGTGCAGCAAAGGTTCCAGGTGGTGAATAGGTTGGTGGAGAGGCGGTGGAGAGGTGGTGGAGACTGGTGGAATCTCCACCACTGACTCGGTGGGATAATCTGTAGCAAATGATTCGAGAAATATTTCGCAATCCCCAAAATGATCCACATCGTCAATCAGCGATCGTGCATCAGGAATAGAAACATCAATTGGTACAGAATTGGGTGATTTAAGTTTGCCTTGCCCCGAAGGCTTCCACCCGTCTTCAGAGTCCTTATCTGGTACGGCGGTCAGCAACAAGGTAATAGCACCGGACTGTTTAAACAATTCCGACAAATTTTTCGCCTTGAACATTGCCTGAGTATCAGTCTGAGCTGTAACAAGAGGAAAAACCTTTCCCTTCCTGGCCGCTATAAAAAGCTTTAGCCAAAAAGTTTGCAAGATATTTTCAACCTCAGTAGGCGGCAAGATTAAAGCCAAAAGAGGCTGCCACTCACCTATCTCCTCAAGGAGTAAGGAGATAGGAAAATGATGGTAAGTTCCCTCATCATCATTCTGATATTCATCGTATCGCTTGGATAGAATCTCAAGAATTTTATTCAAGCCATCCAGCAAGCTTTTTGCCCGCTCCTTATCACCCAAACCAATACCGTAAATCTTCGTCCCTTTGATGAGGAATTTTTCAATTCCTCGGTACATTGATTTACGCTTGTGGGAGTTTATAACTATCAATCGATGGCCTCGACTGACGCGACAACGAACGATCGCGCTCGTCAGGGTAGTCTTTCCCGATCCAGGGGTTCCAATAAGTTTCAAAAATCCCGCAAAAACTGCGCTACTGATTTGGCTTTTCAGCAAAGATTGAGTCAGGGAATCACCGGGTTCGATCGCACTTTTAACTTGTTCTCCGACATCAATTTTGTCACCTGGATTTGTAATGTCATCCAGTGTTCCCGGCTTACCGTGAGGTAACGCTGGCTGGGATGGCACTGGAGTAAATCCGATCGCCTCCTTGAATTTTTGCTGAAGCTGCAAAGTAAAAAGATCGATATCTGCCTGCGCCTCAAGTTGTAATTTTTTGAGGCGAACCCCTGCACCGATTTCGGCCGTTGTCTGATTTTCTTTTTGCTGGATATCGTCGCTGGCAACCTGTCCAGCCCAAAATAGCCGCTGTTCGCGTTCGTCACTGCCAGCGAAGTGTAGAGCAGCCCCAAAGCTAGCGAAGCTAGCTAACCCACCAAGCAGCCGAATCAAGCCGGAAGCGCCCTCAGTTTTGACAATCTTGCTATCGGGCTGGACTAACCAGTGAGGATAAGTTCGCTTGCCAAGTTTGGTGCGAATCGTTAGTTGGGTGTCAACCGGAAGGCTTGCGCCGGCAAGAACAAAGCCAGCGCAACCAGCAAGCAGAGCAAGTGAAATCTTAAGTCGAGACATTGCGACCTCCCCACAGCCACGCCACAAGGACACACACCATCAACAACCCAACCACGATCGACCCCCCGTACAAAGAGAGGAAGTCACCAACAGCACCAAAGATTGCCAAAATTGCATCCCACTCACCGGCCGCAGAGCCGAGAGCGATCGCGGTGGCAGCCGCCTGATATCCAGGACGATCGTCGTCCGCGCCAAAAAGAGCCTCCTTGCCAACCACCGCGGTCGCAATTATTCGGATAGCAAAACTGCCAAACGACAACCAGGGAATCATTCTAAAAATAAGTACCGCGGATGCAGTGCCACTGGCTATCAAGCCAAAATGAGCTACTCTGTAAGCATTCCGAGAAAATGCGATCCGCTTTTCTCCCGGCTCGGCAACCTGTAGTTTCGGTTGCCGAGCCTCCCAGTCCTCGTAAGCTGCGTACCCTTCAAGAGTTCCGTCCATCATCTTGCTCCAATACTTTTTTAGCTAAATCCATGCCGTCGTTGCCACCGCACCACCGTCGGCGTTTAATGTGTCCAAAACAACTGACATTTGACCAGTTATTTGGGTCAGCGTAAGCTTCCAAGACTCTGCGATAAGCCTCAAGCTTTTCGCGATCGCGATCTCTAAAAAATGGAAACTTCATACTTTAAACCATCCAGCCAAAGATTTAGAAATCGAGCCAAACAAGCCGCCACTCAAAGTTTTTTGGCCTCCAGAAGTAGTGGTTTCGCCTTTCCAGTAAGCTTCTTGCTGCTGGCGGGCGATCGCCTCTTGATTTTTGGCATCCGCACTGGCTTTAAGCTGTGGTTCTAAGGCGGCCGACTGAGTTTTAAAGCCAGCTTGGAGAAACTTGATATCAATGCCGTAGCGATCGGCTATCAAGCCGATTTCTCCGCCTGTCTTCGCTTGCGCGAATCCCATGTCGGCAGCAAATTGAGCCTCGGTTTTGAGTACAGAAAGCCTTGCTTGCTCCTTGCGGTAAAGTACCGCAGCCTTATATTTGGCTCCCCCTTCAATGCCCTTGGCAACAAGCCCCGTTATTTTTTCATCTGTATCAAATCCGTATTCAAGAAGCTCCAGCGCAAGCTCTTCGATCCTTTTGATGCAATCCAAAATCGCCTTTTGATTCGCAACATAAATCTTTGAGCGTCGGGCTTGCTGCTGCCACTTCTTCTTATTAACCGAACTTTCGTGAACTTCTTCATCCGTGCAATTCGCTACCTTGGCGAGACCGATATCGCCTAAGTTTTGTCGGAGAACCGGCGACATAGGATTATGACCTACAACCCTTGAAAGCATTATTGTTCCTCCTCTTTTGCCAATTGAGCTCTTAAACCTTGAATTTGACTAACTACCTCGATCGCCCTAGCACACTGGCAGCGACCACACCGCAAACATTTGAAACTACATTTTTCGCATCGCAACTTAGCCCCTACTTATCCGAAGTGGATTCTTGTTTTGGCTGCTCGCTATTTGAGACCGTCCCAGCATCTGGCGACCAATAATTGACACTGTTGTTAATAATTTGAGTGCCGAAAATCACTGTTGGAGACTTTTGTTGCCGAAGCCCTTGCCCAAAACCGGCATCATATCCAATAGCAAAAATTGCAAGCCCGCTCACACAGACTGCACCGACGACCATACGTTCAATTTGGCTGTCATTTGGTTCTTTCATAACTACCCTCTCAAACTTTTTACTTGACCAATTACCTCGATCGCCCTAGCGTCCCAAATCCCATAATCTTCTCGGAGAGATTTGATGACATTAGCCTCGACTGCCGGCGCCGATTCGCCGTATGCAACCACCGTTCGATCGGGATTGTATTTGCGAGACACTTTGACCGTCCACTGAGGAGTTTTCATATTCAATCCACCTCGAAAACATCTTGGGCTTGCACACCCAATTCCCGCATCTCTGCATTGAACTCCTCGGCGAAACCCGCCTTAATTTCCTTGGCAACCTTCTTCGCCAAACTGCCACCAAGCATCCTCCAGTTAGCCATGCCACTGTTCAAGTTAGCCTTCGCGGACTTAAAGTTTTCATCCGCAGCCTTGTCGCACTGCTGAGCTAATTGATTGTTCTTACTGGCAATAGTTAGAGCACTGCTGGTTTCTCCGGAATCCGCAAAATTGAGCAAAGCTTCAAGAGATTTCTTGTCACCCGATCGCAAAGCCTTGACGAGAGAAACGGCAAATCCCGAGTATTCGGTTCTTCGCGCTTCCCCACGCCTTAAGAGATCGACGGGGCAATTGTATTTCCCGGTCAACTCAGAGATAGCTCTTTGGAAACCAGACTTATCTAACATCGCCTGATATTGAGCTTCGGAAGGCTTGAGCCAATCCCCTTCCTCTTGAATCGATTCAGTCCAACTCGGCATCTCGGACACAGCCTCAACGTCAACAATTTCAACACTTTCGGTAGTCATGCTTCCTGCCATAAATGCGAATCAATTCGCGAATCGATACGAATCAAATCAGAATCGATTTGAATCGATAATCCAACAATAGCGGCTGGCGAAACATCAAGGTACTAGGCAGAGCCTAATTATTGGGCACTGCCCAAAAACAACCCAAATCGATTCAATTTCACAAAAAAAAGACCCCCTCCAAGAAGGAGGAGGTCGGGAAATAAATCACGAACCAGGTGGTACAGGCAGGTGAGAATAAATCTCCCCTAGGAGCCTCTTTATGTAGGGTTTTGGCTCCCTGTACTTGGGGTCGGATTCGTCTTTCAGATAGCAGTACAAGCTTTGAAGGGGAATATCAGTTTCTCTGGCAATCTTGTAAAGTGACCACTTTGTCAAATCTCGGAAAGTTTTCGGATCAATGTGTCGGTGTGTTGTTATTATAGACATATCATCTTGCCCGCAAAAACTAAGGTGGTCGGCCCCTGGCTGTTGATATCAGCGCAGGGGCATTTTAATCTTTTAATCGGCTAATCTTTCTTTAGCGGCTAAAACTGAATAATCTTCGGCAATACCCTCGGTCAGCAGCGCCATAATACGCAACCCTTCATTGACATTCTCGAAATCAACCGAATCATCCATGTCAAGTAGAGAGACGGATTCGAGGGTTGAGTCGTCCATTGAACAAACAATTTCAAGTGCTGACGCGAAAGTCATATCAACCCTCAACGAGCAAGCGGTAGCTTCCAGTAATGACAGCTTATCTTCCAAACTCGCACCCTCTAATGATTTTCCGAAACGGGATTCCAGGATGTCGGTAACAGTGGATTGATGATCGTTATTTTCAGTGTTCATGGCTGAATAGATAGGGGGATTTACTCGTTGCTTCGGACTGGCTCATGTATGCGCCACTGCGTTAAAAAGGAATAGGATCAAAATCAGTCATCCTCCTCTATAGGTTCGTCACATTCCTCGTTGTCATTTTCAGTGTTGCCAGATTCCCCCGTTCCCGCCGATCGCAATTTCAGCCTTTCATCGAATTGCAAAACATTACTTCGGGGATTCACTCCGCAACCTTCAAGGAATTGAGCGAGCCGATCAAGTTGGGCGCGAGCTATCTTTAGCCGATCTTTAGTATCAGCTAGATTTCTTTCTAGTTTGCCAATGTTTTCACCGATCGCTTGGCTGTCTTCGATCAACAAAAATTGAGCATCTAGCCTCCGGAGCAAGGCGTTGACCTGTCGCTCGTCAATTTCACCGTCAAATTCAATTTCCAACGTTCCATCCGTTCTATACTTCTCCCATGAGGATGAGTTTGAAACTTCCTTGACTACTGGGATACTAACTTTGAGCTTCATAATTCTTGTGCCTCCCAACAATTTGATTTGTAGTTGTACCGCCAGCCGAAAAACTGGACTAGGCGAAATAGCTGATAAACGCGAATCCGGAAAGTAGAATGTAAAGGGCAAACAGCCAAAGCTCCCCGAATCTTGAGCTTGAGCGCTGGAGTCAATCTCCTCCCTTCCGTGAGCAAATTAGGTGGCAGCGACAAATCTTCAGAAGTCCGCCGATCGCCCCGAACGCAATTTAAGGGGTTCGATCGATAATCAGCAGAACAAATCAACCGCAGGTATCGCTTGGCGGCGGGCTCGCCGGAACCCAGATCGAGGTATTCGCTGTCGTCGTCGAAGAAGCGGGGGTGGTTGGGTAGGTCTGCCATGGCATCACTTCAGCAACCACTTACGATCGCTACCACTCCACCGATAACCGAGAGTCTTGAGATTGGCATAAAGGATTGATGGATCCGATCCAAGCCCTTGCATCCTGGGAGGAGAGCAAGAGCCTGCTCGTATTTTTTGAGCTTGATTTTAGGCATAGGGTATGATTGTCAGTAGCTGGGAAAGGAAGGGCGATCGCCGGATCTACCCAGAGCGATCGCCCGTGTGCTTGGTTAGAGCGTTAATCTTGCGGTGTCACCCGCAAGTCTGGAGAGGCGTGTAGCGAGCCTCAGTATCTAATTGTCAATAAGCTTGGTTATCAAAAATGTCCCATTTTTGGGACATTTTTGTATGAATCATTCTTTTCAGACAAGGCTAAAAAACTGGAGCAAGAGCTTGAAAAACAGAGCTTTTGCTATTTCAGCATCGAGGAAATGCCTGATTATTTTCGCCACGGCCGCAGTAAAAATCATTGCCGCCACCGAGAGAGCGAAACCTTGATTGAGAAAGGTTCACGAAAAATGTCCCACCTTTGGGACATTTTTCGTAAACCTGCGTTATTTGCGTGGTTGCGCGGTTCCGCTGGTGGCTGAAATCGCTATAAAATCCAGAAACTAATACCTGGGTTTTAATATGAACTTCAAGAGACGAATCGAATGGCGCAAATGGCTAGGGGTGGCGGGATGGGTAGCGTTGGGCTACTTCATCGGGCGGCCGGAACAGCTCAGCCGGATGGCGCGGAATCTAGAGAATCACTTGGCGGGAAGTCGGACGCAGTATCTTGTACCAACTACCACAGGGACAGCGCCTCGACTGGTTCAGATATACCAGCAACCCCGGCAGTCCTTCAGTTCCACTTCCGAGCCTGGGCAGCAGGGATGGAACGATTTTTATGACCAAAATGGGCGGTTTTCGATAATAGTGCCACCACACAAAGTTAAGCAAGTGACAGATGCTGACGGCGTGATGTACTCGATCGAGCAAAAAGACGAATTTTACACTTTTGGGTACAAGACAATTGAAAACTCCGAATTCATTAGCCCCGATCGCAAACAGGCTCTTATGACGGAAGTTGTCAGCAAGCAATGGAATTCAGGAACTACCTTTGGGGAACAGTTTTCGATCGTTTCACAAAGACACTTTGGTCTAAACGGAAACCCAGGAATAGAGGTTAACTTGCAACACAGGTCTAAACCGCTCAAGATGACGTTCCGAAAGGTGATGGTGAGAGATCGCCTGTACATGATGGGGGTTGTGAGTCCTTACAATCAGAACACGCAGACATTCCTGAACTCGTTTCGGTCGCACTAGACAACGGTGCTAGACAAAACAATAGACTGTGATCAAGCCTCCCCAGAAACTACCTGGGGAGGCTTAACTATTTAATTTTCAAGGTTCCGTTAGGCGGGTTTGCGACTTATATTACTGAACGCCTCAATCAGCTCTTCAAGAGTGCAATCATATGCCTGGCAATACCTAGGAATATCAGTCAGAGAGGGACTAGGCACGGTAATACCTCGCTCCCATTTACTGATAACAGACTCAGTAATACCTAACTCGACGGCTATTTGCCTTTGAGTTTTGTTGGCTCTTTTGCGAATCCACACAGGTGTTAGAAGATTTGCTTGATTTTTTAGTTGACTTACCATAGTATATAAGAACTAGCTTTTAAAAGCAAGTTTGAGAGAACAAGTTTTTTGAGGCTGGTGTTCGACCACAAAAAGTAAGCAGGCTGGTGATTAGCGTCTACGGCCTGCTTACTACAAATATAAGAGTTTCCAGCAAGCAAACCGTCTTTGGCAACTAGCTCTGTAAGACCTGATGAGCATGAGCGACAAGAAGCGGTCGGTTCCGGCAACTCCACAGCACAAACAAGTTAACCTACGTCTTTTCACGTAGACAAACTCTGCCTTTTAGAAAGGAATTCCGTGAAAATGCGGACTTTATCGATCGGGTCACGTGCCATTGCGGTATCAGTAGCCCTGATTTTCAGTGGGCGATTAGCGACGAACACCCCCGACACACCGCCACCACCGGGAAGCGGTCGCAGGGATTCCACAAAAGCAGAGGTGATGCCTATGACCTAATACCTGGACTGCCTATAAACTTCCTTCCTATCATTCGCCGGCGATCGCGCGGCAGGACGTGCGATCGCCTTTCCTTCCCCATTATTCAGGAACAAATAATGACCACACCCACATTCGAGACAGTCAAGACAACTCTCCACATCAAGCTCCAAATGAGAGACTTATCAATAAAACGTGTAACTATAGCCGTCCGCAGACCTCCGCGAATCATCCAGTGGAAAGACCATTACTTCTATCAAATTTGCGATACCTACTACGAAGAAGTAAGCGGGGAAGATTTAGACAATATCAAAGTCTAGCAACCGACAAAGTTAGCGATCGTGCGGCAGGACGTGCGATTGCCTTTTTTATCAACGAGCTAACCCATGGAAACAGCAACAAACACGACTAACTGGAATTGGTACGGAATGTGGTTTTGGGACTATCTAAATCTTGACAGAGGCGATTTCCGTACTGAGGCTTGGGAGGCTTTTGACATCTGGAAGCAAGCCTACACAAAAGATCACCCCGACCTGGCAGATCTTGCCGACTTGGACTTAGTAGAAAGCTACATGAACGCCATGAAACCCGTATTCGACTCATGGCTTTTCAAGGCGTGGGGCCTTTTTTACCTTCCAAGCAAAACGTTTCGGGCGATCGTCTGGAGACTCAAAGTACACCTGGTTTTACACATCCCCACTATCGAAAACCCATGAACACAGGACGAAGCATCGCCAACCACATAGCAATCAACGAAATCAGAAGAAAGGACATCTTAGAAATCCTCAAAGACGGCCCTAAAACAGCCTACAAAATCTCTCTCAAGATGCCCGGATTCTACTCCACAGGAACAACCATGTGCCGCCTACGCGAGTTACAGGCAGCAGGAAAAGTAACAAATTTCGGAGACGTATGGGAAATCAAATGAGTCAAGTCAACCCACTAGACACTTTCAAAAGCACCTACGACATAGACGACGAATTGGTCAAGATCCTTGTGCGAGATAGAACCACTCTCGGCTTACTTTTTCTCACGCTAGAAAAGCTCGCCTGGAACGAAAGAATGGCAGTGGGCTTAGCCGCCTATCACAGCATCGACCAAACCTCCGCGCAATTGATAGAAATCAAGCCGCGTCACGGCGAATTTGCGACACCTGTCGCGGAAGCAATGGAATTATTGAAAGCCCTTTCCCCGTCGGCACTGGCCGAATTAGCCGGGGATATTCTGCAAGATGACTTTGAACTTGAAGCGTAGTGCCAAACAGCATGGCGTGCGATCGCGCTCTAGTCGGTGCGATCGCCTTTCCTAATTACTAATAACCAACAACCCATAACCAATGGAACAACTAGAAGAAGATATCTACTATTTGTACAAAATCAAGATCGACTAACAGCAACAGAGGACGATCCGATTCACAAGAGGAAGTATGACGACTGGAACAGTATTTGCCGTCGGCGAATCAGTATCAATGCTGGTCAATAAAACAAAAAAGATAGGATTTATAGAGGAAATTTGTGGGGATTTCCTATTTGTCAGATGGGTTATATCAGGGACAAGAAAAATACGTTCATGGGGCTGGATATCAAGTCGCTGGGCATTAAAGAGGCATCCTTTAATCGTCCAGACAGATGAATTATCGATAAAATGGAGGCTTTAACATGACAATTACAACTGTCGATCGACCAGCACGCATCACCGAAATGGGGAGAGCAGAGGCAGATTCAATCACGCAGGATATCAAGGGTAACTTTGACAGCCTGGGTTCAATGCTCATAGAAGCAAGAGATCGAAAAGCCTACAAAGCCCTCGGGTACAGAACCTTTGAAAGCTACTGCAAAACTGAATTTGGCAAGTCAAGTTCCAGTGCTTACAGATTGATTGAGGACGCGAAAGTAGTAGCACGATTAGAGGCTGAAATTGCCAAACAATACGACGAACCGATCACCTTAAATATCCCCAGCGCTTGCCTTCGCCCCCTAAAAGAAATTCCAGATATCGGCAATAAACTTAAAGCGATCGAATATGCAAAAAATTTAGCGGCAGCGGAAGGTAAAAAGGCTACTAAAAAACATTTAGAAATAGCAGTATTTGAGATATCCGGTAAGCGCAGTCAGGATTACAAAGCCGCAATTCAAAGCTTAGGCTTTACGAAGGGCGTGCCAGTCGAGATAGTCGAGACAAAAGACGTAAAAAGCGACAGAGGATTAGTCAAAAAAGTAGACAAATTAGGCAAGATTCACGTCGCACTTTACAGCGGAGGAGTCTACCCAAAACCACTTGGCGCCAGTGACCTGAGAATACTAACGAAAGCGGAAAAGCCTACCACTCCACTGAACGAAATCACTGCCAGCAAGGGCGATAGAGTGTTGATTTTTGCCAAGGGGCTAGAAGGCAAAAAAGGAATTATTCACAAATGGAAAGATGAATGCCAAGCACTTGTCACAGTGGACGGGGAAGATGAGCTATTTACTATCGCCTATGCAGAGATGGAGTTGATTCGACGCGAACAAGAAGAGGCTAACTGGGAATCGGAATTGGTGTGGGAAGCCGGGAAAAACAGATATTATTATTTCCCGCAAGAAGACACAATATACAGCGATACATGGCCACAGGGCTTAGCTCTAAAACCTCACTCCCACGAACAAAGCCCAACTGAATTCATGAGGGAATGGGAAGATAAATTCGCGGGCGATTTACTCGAAAGCCTTACAAATCCGGCACGATTGAAGACACTAGCACTCGCGCAGGCGATCGAGCTCCCAGAGGATGAAGGTAAGGAATTCGCTGCTGATTTGATAGCCAGTCTGAATCAATTATTTCCCCAAGCGTCCAAGCCCAAGGCCATGGGAATAAGCTTTGCCTTGACAATAAACGAGTTGACTTCCGGCAAAAAAACGCAAACTCGGCGTGCGTGGCAAGATGATTACGCCAAAAACTTCATTAGATATTTCGACAAAAATATTGCCATCCCAGCACTAAATAAGGGCCGCCACCGTGGGGGGTACGAACTGGGATTTATTAAGCTTACTCAGCGCCCATACCAACAGTATCTGTCAGAAATGTCACCCATCGACCTGCAAGAAGAAGGTGGCATGGTTGCGACAGCACAAGAATTTATTGACACATATTTCGAGGGGCAGGACAAGTTAGTCTGGGTGCTGCACTTCGAGTTTCTGTCCACACCTGCCGGCGGTAACACATCTTTATTAACAGAGGAAAACCAGCGGCTGCGGGAACAATTGGCAGAGGCAGAATTAACAATTCAGACAATGAGAAATGTGGAAGCTGCATTTCTCGCGGACACCGCAGCGCACACCAAATTCTTAGTAGAAAATGCAGCTTCCACAGATTCAGTCGCGGACACCGCAGCGCACACCGAATTCTTAGTAGAAAATGCAGCTTCCACAGATTCAGTCTCGGACACCGCAACGCACACCGAATTCTTAGTAGAAAATACGACCGACAACTTAGCGCCAGGGGACACAGCAGACGCCGATTGGAAATCAATATTAACCTCAAACAACTTCACCCCCAATTATCACTACACTGACAACTGCACAGAAGAGTATCGAGGCTGGAAAATCTACCTCGATCCAAATGGAGGATTTAGTTATGTGGATTTAAATCATCCCGAAAAAGGTGCTTTCTGTTGCGACACACACTCCTTGAACATCGAGTCAGAAAACGAAGACGAAATCATCAAGTGGGCGAAGGAAGTTATCAATCAAGTCGAAACATTTTGTCCCGGTCAACTTTCACTAGATTTGAATCTAGAAGTCGAATCATTCCCACAGGCACTTTTGATTGCTATTTCGGCTGAGGAGGAGAAGATTTACAACATTATCGACAGAAAGGAATACCAACATCACAGCGCAAAGCTCACGAAAAGAGAGATAGCCGCTATTACGAAGAACAATTTACAAAGGTTGAGAAACTCGCTTCAAGAATTGATAGATTTTCGAGATTTGAGAATAGGACAACTTGTAACAAAGCGATTTCACCCAGAGTCAAAAGGAACAATTACAGGATTCGAGTTATCGGCAGGCGGGATGCCCTTAGTTTGGGTGAATTGGTTCCGGGATGAAGGGGAAGAGAAACGATCAACCGAACATTATCCACTAAAAAGCCTCATAGTGGAATCATAGTCAATGCTCCAAGTTTTACCAACACTACTATCACTCCCCGAACATTGGCCACTCGTACCAGTTCAAGGCAAACGCCCCTATCAAAAAGGGTGGACTTCCAGTCAACTTAACCGCCTAGAAATCCTCACCGAACTGCAAGCTGGCAAAGCTACAGGTGTCGGATTAAAACTAGGGCATGGACTCCTGGCAATCGATATCGACGGCGAATCAGCAGATAAATTACTAAAAAAACTAGCCGGAGAAAACAGCCTCGCAGATTTCTCTCGGACGACGGCATGGACAAGTGGCCGCCCTGGTAGAAAACAGTGCTTATTTTTAGTACCCGAAGCTGACTGGGACCGCATCAAGTATCGAAAAATACTAACCGGAGTGTCGGGCGATGATGGTAAAGAGGAATGTTTGGAATTTCGCTGGGGTGGTGGACATCAAAGCGTTCTGCCACCAAGCATTCACCCATCAACAGGTAAACCCTATGAATGGATCAACAGCCCGCTGCAATCGCCCCCGGTGCAAGCCCCGGAATGGTTGATCGAACTTTGTGAAAACTGGCATAGCGAGTATGTCAGCGACAAGGAGCTAGATTTGGTGCGCTTCCCGGCACGATTATTCCCGCATTTTGGCCGCAAACTAAGCGTCTGGCTGCTCGCGCGTCGCTTCGATATTTCGCGTTGGAGCCACGGCGGAAAATCCAAAGGATCGGGAATCGGGAAATTTTCGCTGGCAGCGGCGAGTAAAATTTTGGATCGCAGCCAGGGACATATCAGGAAGTTACTGTGCGTCGCGAAAAGATCGGGATTGATTCGTGACTATTCGCAGTCGGGGAACTGGGTCACAGTTTATTATGCAAGCTTGGAAAAAGCGATCGCTCTCACCGGGATAGAGAAACTCGGCCCGATCGCCGCCATAAATATTGATGATTTGGCTAACATCCACATACTCGCTACAGAAGTGGAAGCCCAGAATTTGCAACGAGCATCTCTCCACCGTCAGTGGCAGGAAGAGATCGAGCAAATAAAAGCTCAGGGTTTAGATCCTGGGCAAATTCCGAGTCAAATCCTGAAACCGATCGACCTGCACACCTGCGATTATCCGGCGCGGGTACTGGGAAAGGGCGATCGGTTCATTTATTGCAATTCGGATTTTCGATTCTATGGTGGGAGTCAGGAGGCGATCGCTAATTTTCGAGGAATTAGTCAATCGACTGTTAGTCGCCACCTTTCAAATAGTTACCGATTGGTAGCAGCACCGGTGCGAGGATATCGCCAGGAATTACCACCAATCGTGAAAAAGCAACTGGTAGAGAAGCTGCCACATCTCAAAAAGATGCCGTCGGCGTTGTGCATGGAAGATGGCTTATTTTCCATGCATGGCGACTGGTGGAAACCTCATTGCAATGTTTATCTATTGGATCATCGCCTGGTATCGGCCAGACGGCGGCGAGCCCAAATTCAAGGGCAAATAGATAAGGGTGACTTATTGTTTGAAAAAATTTCGCAGGACTTTTTAGAGGATAAGTTTCCTTTATGTATTTGTCTAAGAGCTAAGAAACAGCAAAGTTTATCCGGGGAAGAGCAAAGTCGGCTGCGCGAAAAAACTCAACAAAAAAACCGGAACAAGGAAAAGCAAAAATGATCATGGCTCAACAGTAAGCAAAAAACGTCCCATTTTTGGGACACTTTCCCTTGTCCAATTAGCACCCCTCGATCGGCGGAACGAAGCATTTTACTGTCTCAGCAACCCCATTCGTGCCGAGCTGTGCGATCGCAGCGCGAACACAGCGCACCGATCGAACTGCCGGATTTAGTTTGACCGCGCCGCCTTTTGTTATCCGCAGCTTACCTTCGGAAACAGACAAACCATCTATCAAATCTAGAATCCTTTCCGCCTCTTCCTCTGTCTCGGCACGCACACCAGATTTGATTTTGGAAGAGCCCCAAAGTAGTCGGCCGTAGACATTCCCCTTTGTGTAAATCAAGTTGTCGAAATCGCGGCACCATTCCAAATCCTCGCGGGGATTCGGGATTTGAGTGTGCCACAAACTGCCGGTTTGCTTGGGATAATTTTGCCCCCAAGTGAGCACCAATTGCCTCGGTACGTCAAACTCTGCGAATTCATCCCCGGGCTGGACTGGGTAGCAAGTCGGAGGCTCGCAGGCTTTGGCGTAAGACAATTTTTGCAGCTCGGTAAACGCTGAAATTTGGCTCGACAAGCCGGCAATCCCATCGCCGTTATAAAGCAAAACCTGTGTACCGCCATTGCAATCCACAAAATCAATTTCGCCAGCAATGTCAATATCGTCGCCGCAAACCTCCGCCAGTATTTTTTTATTTAGCGCCGTCAACTCTTCAACTTGGTCGCTCAATCCAAGCAAGCCAGCGCCGGAATAATCATAATTAAAAACAGTGCTACCACAGGCGTAAGTTCCGCCACCAAAAATATCAGGAAACGACGCCGAATATTCTATATCGCAAATTTTCTTGAGTGCCATCTTATTGACACCTAGAATCACATCTAACTGTTTGTGCAGCCCTACCAAACCCGGGCCAGAATAACTGTAAGGAATCGTCACGCCGTCGCATTCGATGGAACCCGAGTTTTTGAATTCTGGGAACCTGTCATCATCTTCTTTTTTCTTCTTCTTCAACTTGTCGGCAATATCTTTGCAGCATTTTTCTAATTCTTTCTTAGTCTCCTCCGCCGTTTTCTGAAGCTTCTTCAACTTAGTTTCAATGTCCGGATTAGGTAAGTCTGTCGCCACAGTCAAAGTCTGCGGAACTTCCACTTGCATCGCTAAGCCTTGGGGAACTTCTACTTGCATCGCCAAGCCTTGGGGAACTTCTACTTGCATCGCCAAGCCTTGAGGAACCTCCATTTGCATCGCCAAGCCTTGAGGAACCTCCATTTGCATCGCCAGCCCCTGCGGAACTTCCATTTGCATCGCCAGCCCCTGCGGAACCTCCACTTGCATTGCTAAGCCCTGCGGAATTTCTACCTGCATTTTTAGGTTTAACCCCTTAATAGTGTCTGTCAGATTTTCAAAAAGCGATTCTAGAATCAGAAGACCTAAAAGCAGGGGAGCTATTGTCTCAATCATAGCATCAGCATTCAACTGAGGAATTTTGATTACTCCTTCTAACGTGGTAGTAATCAAGCCGACAATAGGATTAAGCAGTTCGGTGATTCCAGACAAAATAGTTTTAGGTAGTTCCTTTACCTGTTCTGATATTGGATTAATCATTTGCTGGATTTGTTCCAACAATGGGCTAAAATCTGGATTTTTTAATTCTTGGATATCTAAATCTAATCCCTTCAGAAAGTCAACAATTGGAGTCAATAAATTAATCCCACCTTTCTCGACCTGATCGAGAGATGTAGGTGTAGACAGTCCTTGCCTAGAAGAGTCGATCGCACCTAAGTTTATCCGGCCTCCTGCTTTGCCACCGGGAATACTCAGCGCTCCTGCGGGTGTTGTATCGAGGCCCTTGATGGGAGACATTTTCGGCGATCGCGACCCAATCGTAGGCTCATCAAACTCAGGGGCGATCGGCGCGAAAGGATCTGCCCTTCCAATAGTTTGAGGCTGGGGTTGAGTTCGATTCGCTTGTCTGGGGTCGCTGATCGGCGATCGCGTTTGAGGCTGAGTTTGAGTTCGATTTGCTTGCCTGGGGTCGCCGATCGGTGCGCGCGTGGCAACTTTAGGTTTCTGATCTCCCTTCAAAGCTTGGTCTACTTGAACCGCCGCGACGCCTTTTAAGGCAGCGATGCCGAGCACCTGTCCAATTTTTCCACTACCAAGTCCAGCGGACACTTTGGCCGTCATGCCTGTTACAGCCGCACTTTTCAAGCCAAGCGGTACAGCACCGGTGACAACAGATACTTTGGCAGCGGCCGCCCCCGTGGCGACAACTTTCGCTACAGGGACGATCGGTGCCGCCGTCAGCGGGAGCACCCCAAGGCCGACTTTCGCTCCCACACCGGCGGCAGTCGCCACCTTAGTTGCAGTAGCCGCCTTAGCAGCACCGACACCGAGCTTAATTGCTAGCGGAATGAAAGCGAGTGGTGCTGGCATTTATACTCCATTAATTCCATTCCAAAGGTTTTTCTCAACCCGTTTAACTTCGTCAATTACGGGCTGCAAATCGAGATCCATATCAATATCTTGAAGCATTTTATTAATATGTTGCAATTGCTCGACAGCTCGGCTATCAATGTGCCCTTTAATAGCGTCAAGCAGTCTTTGCTTTTCTGCCATGTGTTCGGCAATTATCGAAGCAATAGTGTTACAGTCGCATCCGCACATTTTTCTAGGAGGGGGGGAGGGGGTGAAGCAGTACCGCGGAGAATAAGAGAAGGAGGGGGGGTAGGAGCGGAAGGGGAAAAACAGCGAATTCTAGTATCAGGGTCGATCGTGAAATAATCGTCGGTAGAGCTTGCCCAATCTTGGTAGGCCCGCTGACATTCACCCAAGCTCGTGTAGCTATCGCCCTCATGGACTCGTTCTATGTAGCCAAACTCCCATCCCCATTCTATTTTGCCAGTGGGGAAATCAAACACAGTTCCATCAGGACGAAACCTAACTTCGTCGACGGGACGACCGTAGTAACACATAGGCTCTACCCTGCCTTGGACGCCGTCATAAGGATCGTTATAATGCCAGTTTACACAAAATCCGTTAGGGCAGGGATTTACCATAAAGCCATAACCGAATCAACGTCGGAGCCGTCGAAATATTTAGGTGGCAAAGTCGAAGGGGGAACGGAAGAGATCTGGGGAAAACACAGCAATCTAGTATTTGTATCTACAATGAAATAATCTTCAGGCATTCCAGTGCTGTTCCAGTAGAAAGATCCGTACCACGAATTTAAGGTGTCGTGTCTGACTCCATCATTCCAAGTGTCAGATACCCAGCCAGAAGAGTTCCAGCAAATACGCTGAGTAGACCATTGCCCCTCCCAGAGATTGTACAAAGTAACGCAAAAATCTCCACAAGATCTAAACTCCATTGCCCTATCAATTTGAGTTGCAGTTAGGCTTCCTAGTGGCAGGGAAGGAAAAGAAGTCAGACTAGAAGGAGAAGGAGAAGGAGAAGGAGAGGGATTAAGCAAAGGGGTGAGATCGGCAATATTTCCGCCCCATCCCTGACGAATCATTCCCTCGAAATCCTTACTAATATTATTGATTCTATTTATCAGGTCAAGGCCGACTTGACTAGACCGCTGCACACTCCCTTCGTTAGGGTCTATCAATACCTGAGTAATGCCCAGTTCCCTACCTGACTGGATATTGTTGAGTCTACTCATTAAATCAAGATCGACCTGTGTAGACCGCCGAATACTATCCCCCCCAGTTGGGGGCGCATAAACCCCAAGATTTCTATTTCCCTGCCTCCTCATACTCTCTCCGCTGAACTTACCCTCAACTGCGCCGTACCAGCCGAGCAAATAGCAGAAATTGCATTTGCAGCCTGACCAGAATCAACAATCAGTAAATTCTTAAAAAGTAAAGGATGCGAAGAATCAAGCAATGTCGCACCAGTTCCATATCTGATCCAAACCTCAGCCGAAGGGACTGTCAAAGACAAGCAATAAATCTTAATTATCCTTCTGTTAGGATTTGCAGTCAAAAGAGTTGTTGAGGATGTCGAAACAGTAACTGTCGTAGGAAAATCATCCGTCAAGCGTTCTATTGGACGCTCGCCAACAGAAACAGACGGGACACCAACACCTCGGTTAAGATTATTACAACAATTCATACAACATAGTTATAAACAATATTGTTGTGGTCTTGCAAAAAACTCGACTTCTCTACGACGTATCCGGTAATCGATACCCAGTCATTCTGCTGTCCGCCGGTATTATTTTGGAGCAATCCATGCCCTCGATCGACTACCATTGCATGGATTCTCCAACCGAACCTAATACCGTAGAATTCTAAATCAGTGAAAAATTCGTTAATCCCAGTAAGAAAAATTGGCTTCACATTGTAGAGGTCAATCATTCCCACTTCAAAGTTTTGACCGCTTGGATTTTGTAAGGAAACAAGCAGCCCTTTTTTGGGATTTGCACGAAACATCTGATTCTTTTGCTCTTTCTGTGCCAGCGTATCGGTAGCAAGGATCATCGGCGCAAAAGTTGGAGGTACTGAATCGAGATAGCAGGCTACTCGAATCACCGCCATATGCCCTTGGTAATTGATGTTTGTTCCGAGTACAGATGCGTTGCTTGGGGTATATAAAATCGCTTCCTGATTGCTAGTTGCCGGAGTGATTCTGGCTGCAATTTGAGAAAGGCGATCGGGCATATCGATCGCCATTTAATTCCTCCTAGCTCCGCTAGTAAATACCGGCCCAGTCCCGCCAGTAAGTGCCCGTTCAGGAGCCTTGGAAACAAGTGCCGAAGTCATCCCACCGCCACTGCCACTATTAAACTTTGCCTGAGGCGTCCCGCCACCAAAAGATGCGGAAACTTGTCCTGCAAGTTGCTGGCCACTTTTCAGGGCTTGTCCTGCAAGTTGTTGACCGGACTGAATTGCCTGGCTTCCAATTTTCGTCGCACCTCCAGCTAACTGAGCGGCGCCGCCACCTAGCAAGTTACTGACAGCTTTCCCGGGGTCTTTGCCAAATTGAGAACCTAGATTCTGAACAGCTTGTCCATACTGATCTACTCCTTTTTCAAGCTGTCCCACGAGCTTTTCTTCTAGAGGGCGAACTGCGGACTCAATAGCCGATCGAGTAAATTCCTGTAATCGAGCAACCTGCAATTTTTTAGCCTCAGCAAGAGAAGAACCTGGAGTCCACATCTCATGAGTTCCCGGAGCTTGTTCATCGGGGACATAATTCGGAGGATATGGTTTTCCTGTTTTTGGATCTGTAATAATCGGAGGTCCTGCGGTAACTGTGCCGATAACCTGATATGACTGCAATTGAGGTCCACCAATTGCCGTGTAGCCACCGCTAGCAGAGTCAAATTGACCGTAAACTGGTTGAGAGCCTGCTGCCATAATTTTCACCTGTCATTCACTTAAACTAAATAGAGTTCGGATTCGGCATTGCCACGCCTCGCGGCACTAAAATCCGAACTTGAAAAACGTACTGCTCGAAAGGCTTCGCGACGCCATCTGAGACAACTTCCACCAGCGAAACCTCTGGTCCAAATATTGACAGTTGAGAATCCTGGCTAGTATCTTGCTCTTCCCATGAGCGCAACAAGATGGCTGTAACCAAACTCTCGCCGGTGTTAATCAAGAGAGGTGCTAGGGCGGTAAAAGCTGGCGGAGTCCGCAAGCTTCGCAAGTCAGCCTTGGTGAAGGTTACAGTCGTCGCTGTTTGAGTCGCCGTAGCGCCGAAGAATGAAGTAAGAGGTTTATCGATCGCCATACTAAATTAAATTGGGATTAGGGAATGTGGAAACAGTATCATCCTGGAATACCTCAATCTCACTAACATACCTTCGCTGCCATTTGTTGAATCGAAATTCTAGGGTTTGTTCAAATGGCTTAATAACAAATTGAGAATCCGTACTTTGGTCTTGATTTCGCAGCCACCGCAGAATCAACGTGAGAGCTAATTGTTCACTGCGGTTGCTTACAGTAGGAGTAAAATCATAGCTAGGGGTCAGCCCGACTGGTGCAACTAAATCATTTTTTAGGATAATGACTTGGGTGGCGGTTTGGGTTGCGCCGGCGCCGAAAAAGTTTGTGAATAAAGGTTCAGAAGGCATGATTATTCATACCAAATAATAACTCTTACTGGTATCTTCAGGATCGACGCAGAATCAGTCGTTGTGCGAACAAGAAGAAAAGTATTCGATACTGACAGGAAGTAACTATGCCCTGGCAAACCAATGCCTCCAGGAAAAACACGGAGAGGCCCCGTAGTAGCGACTGCACTTACAGCCCTGATTCTCGAATAATCGAAGCCAGCGCCAAAAATCGGACTGAGATCGACACCCGTCTGACCCGACGCCGTAGCAGGAATAGTTGTATTTACAACTTTAAATTGAAGACCTGCTACACCACTATTTAAGTTAGTAATTGTCCCCATTAAACAGTGGCCTCGCTCATCATCACACTTGCCGTCCCAGACGCCGTAACCAAGCTCACAGCCCCCGTATAGCGAAAAGCACTTGGCTCACTATCATAGTGATACCCGGCAGGCACTGGCTGTTCGTGAAGGAGGGGAGTTACGGTCGATCCTTCGCGCATGAAGACCGTGGCGGGGCCTGCGTTATAAAAGGAGAAATTAGCTCTGCTAGCGTTAGCGGCAAGCGCAACCGATGCCGTTGTAGTCACACTGACAGTAACGGGGGTTTTTGCATTTCGAGACAGCGGTGGCTGTTGTTGAGACTGTGTGGGGTTAAGGTTGTAAAGTGCTCCCATTATTTCTTATTCCTCCGGTAGTTGGTCAACGATAAAAAGCTTTTTTTTGAAACTTACGGCGCACAACTCTTTTTTCTTGAGCAATCGCAAAACCTGAGGCTTGCTCAAAAAATACTTGGCGCAATAATTCCGAAGCGAAATACAAGAGGGCGGATTTGCTTGCGCCCCGGCACCCGCATAAAAAGTGCTGGGATAAGTTCGAGCGCGCCTTTTGTTTTCTTTTTGCATCTATACACGATAAAAAAAATACCTGCCGATCAACCGACAGGTAACATAAATTGATATTTATAAAAATATTTATGTATTTAAATATTTATTTAAAGCGTCTGCCACGACTTCCCACATCTTCTTTTTTTCGTTCAGAGCTCGCTGTTTGAGCTTGAGCAGAAGGTCGCTCGTTATCTTTACCGTCATCAAGGTTGACTGCATAAGGGCTGCCTACAATAAATAAATATTTAAATAATTATGGCATGTTGTCCTATTACATATCAACGTCTGAAGCTAGCATCGCGAACTGGTCGTCGAGTGTTTTTACCTTTAAACCCGACGAGTCGTTTTTGCTTCAGAAAACGGACATAAACGGCGCTTTTCGCTAGGCTTAAAGAGTCAACAGATCACTTCGACTTTCGATTTATGCAAATTGCACCGAACGAGATTTTCGCTGGATATACATTCGACACGGCCGCTGGCGAAATCCGTATTCCTCTCACATCTCTCCCCGGCCTCTCAGAGGCTGAGGCAAATGCCACTACAGGTAACGGGATGGAGGTGATTCGGCAAATTGTCGATCGCACTCACTCAGCATTAACGGCTCTAGCACCAACAGCGCGGCCTACCAAAGCGACGGTTACAAAGCCTAATCCGTCGATCGCTTCCGGGCTTAATGTAGCCCCTGGCACGTTAAGGCAGTCGTACAATCTGGCCTTCGATCTGATGCCAGTTGCACTTGAATTAGCAAGTGAGGTCTAACGATGGCAAGGCCTGAAGGCATTACCTTCCGGGGAAACAATTATCTTCCTGACTGGGGTACGGCGACTCAAACTTTTAATTACAAATACACGTTCAAGATACCGGACGGCACCACTGATGCAATGATTAATGCGATCATTGCCGCCGTCGGCGGAACCGTGATCAATACCAGGGGGGTGCCCTGCGAAGACGAAGAGGGATACTCGTGGAGCCCGAGAAAACTTAAGTTTTGGTTTGAAGCGGGGAAAACAGTGAGTATCCCTGTTCCCAGCAAAACTAACTTAGTAGCAGCGTCGGCTACTATTGCAGGCCAATTAAATCAAATTGCTCGGGTTATTTGCGTATCACTTGAAGGCGAGACTTGGCGGAATATCATCGATTTAATAGATCCCACATCAAGCTTGTTGCCTCCTGTGCCACTACCCATAACGGACACCGCAGCAGGCGAGAAGGAAACGTCGTATGTGGGTAGTATGAACTACGAAACAGACGGCTCGTTTGAAATGGCTTCAAAAGCCTTCAAGATGGCTACCAACTTGGCAGGAAATATCCCTTATGCCCAGTACGCAACAGCAATCAACAACTGCTTAATTGCAGGTGGTCCAATCAACACGTCAGACGCCAGATGCCCTGGATTCAGGCAAGTGACTTTTGATCACAGGCGATTCAGGGTAGTGATGCTACAGAACCGCAGAGTTATCGAGAAAGCTGATGGGGCTACCCCAGGTGCGGATTCAGAGGTCAAGTCCGCAAAATCTGAAATGCTCGTTCCCATGAGCAGTCGCGATCCTGAATTGATTAGGGCTTGTGGATTAGCGCTGCGAGCCGTGCCACACACAATGTGCCTGGGATACAGAGGGGAGTGGGACAAGCGATTTTCCTCTAAAAATCCCGCTGCTCTCCCTGCTGCTACTCCGTAATGCTGTACCGGGCAAATTACGTCACGGACACGGGCAAAACTTATTTTTTCGCATCGTTATCGGTACTCGCGAAAGAGGCTTTTTTGCCCGAAATATTCAAAAGCAACTCTTCACAAAGCGCAGGATTTTGCGCTTTGCCACGAACAGTTCGACCAAGGGAAGCGCTACTCTGGGATGCTTCGGGGGAGGGACACAAAATCCAATATCCATTTCAACCCGGAACCCCGGAATGGCTTGATTTCTGGAATGAGATAAACCAAAATCCAGAAATTGTCACCAATAAAAATATTGGAGAACGCATTCAATTAAACTTGAGGGACTTATGAGATTTATCATACTCAAAACCGAATGCAATTCGGATGGTATCATTTCCTTTTTTGGGGCGAATCAATCCGTCCGGCGCGCGTCGGGCAATTCTATTAACTGGATAGATTTGCGTGAAGCTAAAACTAACACTATTGAGCCGGATTTGTGCGATTTGCTGTCGTTTGACGATGCCGAATCCGCCGTCGATTTCTTGGATGATACTGAGATGTCCGGCGTGGAAAACGTCTGTATCGTAGGTGTTGAGACTGAGTGAGTAGCGCCAGCAAGATTAAGACGCGCAGAACGGTCAGGGGTAGAGATTTAAAGATTAGATACACTCAGGACAACTTAGAGGACGCTTTAATTAACCAAAGGCAATACTACGATGAGAATGGCGACGAATTAACTCCCGTAACACCGTCACTCTTAGCCCGTCAAGTGGCAACCAACAACCCAACGATTGACCGTCTTAGCAATGCGGAACCGCGTCATATCTCCGCGTGTTTCGGCTCACCTGACAACAAGACTGGCGAGAGTAACTTTAAGATTGTCGTCCCTTACGCGCCAGGGGACAACAATCAAATCGAACAAATAAAAGAGGTGTACGATTATACTTCTACTAGCACATTCTTATCACCAAAATCCCCTTTGAGCTTGACCTATCACGGCGAAAACTATGGCTAAATGCCTGCACTTACTGTTATTATAGACACGCAAATCATCACCGCTACTCCGGTTTACACGGACTGGTTTCCGCCGAACACATTGTTCTTGGTGTTCCAGTCCGATGACACGGGTGAATATGTGGAAACAGGGGAATTCGTCGAGGTAGCGGTAGCTTTATTTTCTCGAATACAAGAAGCACCATTGATTGAAAGACTGTGTGCTTTTCAGGGCTCTATAAACACAATCGACTTCATTCGGATTCCAAGTTTTCGATATCGGAACGACCTGTTTTCGATGCGCCTATTGATAAACCCTTCGACAGGATTCCACTGTCGAATCATCGCTGTAAGTGACGATAGCAGCCCAGGCTTTGATGATATTATTGGGCAGTTAGAAGACATCACCGAACAACTTGAAAACCTAGTGGACAATCCACAACAAATACCTTAAAATAAACGAAGCTAGTCAACGTCAAAGATACGTTTGATAGCCAGTCAAGCAAACAATCAAACCCAGTTAAACCAATGGAACCAAGATTCGCACGGGTAATTTTAGCCGCAATTTCTGCCAACTTCAATTACACGAAACAAGTGGACGAAAGAACCGGGGGTTCTGGGCCAAACGAAGCCTCGCTTAACGAAGCCATCATGGCTTTAGAAAACCTAGTCAATCAGGTCGGCGAGCAGATTGACGCTCCAGTACAAACAGGACAGACCGAACAACCAGTCGCGTAGCACTTCCCAATTCAAGAATGGCGAAATCCGTATTTCGCCATCATTGAATCAATATGGTCAGCAAGAAAAATGAAACCAATTGTAGTTGCAGAAACAGAGAAAGGGCGGGTAAAACTAACATACCCACACCTCCCAGACTTCGAGCTAAAGATGGACTTCAATCCAATAATTGACAAGTTCCACCTCGCAGGCAGTTTTTGCTTGGTGCACTGGCAAGCCAAGCCGTTTGGATTAAGAAGATGGGGGGTATATGACGGCGGGAAAGACAAATACTACCCATTTACATGGAATGGAGCTCTTTGCTCAACACCTCCGAGATTTCTTCAGATAGATGAAGAACTGGTGAAGTCAGTACCTACAGCGGCCCTATATTTCTTCAACACAACAGTGGTTGCAAAAGAATATCTAACCCTTCAAAATGCAGAAGCTCGTTGACCTAATCAAGGCAGATATTGCTACCACCGTAATTGCTTCCCTTGGGCTAATCGTCGCTTTTCTTGGGTTGTCGATAAGTTTCTGGCAAGCCAGAAAACAGCAAAGAAAAGAACACTTAGAAGAAATTCGATTAAGGGAAATAGAGATAAAGGAAGCAGTCAAGCAACGGGAACACATGGCGCAGCAAATGAAATTGCAAGCTCAACAGGTGAAATTCCAAGGGGAACAAATAGCTCAAATTCTCGATTGGGTCTCCAAAATTACATTCCAGAACAGGAAAGACTAATGGACAAAATCTCACTACGTATTGCATTGTTTTGTATATGTCTTTGCGCTTTCGTTTCTTGCCTAGGACTGATAATTGTAATATTAGAGGCGCAGCCAATTCCACCAAGCTTAATTGAATTAATAATTACAATAATTGCCGTCATAGGAGCTTTCTTGGCTCCGTCACCCCTGCAAAAATAACGGAGTTATATGAAGCGCCATTCACTCGCCTTTACGATGCCTTTAGCGGCATCTAACGACTTAATCTATGGAAGCCTGAAATTAACTTATCCCGACAAGGAATATATTGAATATTCAGCCACCTCAGGATGCACTCAGTGGCAACAACCAGGCGATGAATGGGCGAGAGGAAAAGGCCCGATTCCTAGTGGTTTCGAGTACCAAATCCCAACGGTGCCTTATTGGCTCCCCACACGAGGAATTGAAGGATTTTTCTTTCACATAACACCTGACCCGGTATCAGAGTCCGGTCATGTCAGAAGCGAGCTAGGCATCCACTTTGATGCTAACGTGCCGGGAAGTGCAGGGTGCATCGTACTGAAAAATTTCCCGGGATGGCAGAGATTTTGCGATCGCATGGGGGCGATCGCAAAATCCGGCATCAAGTCAATTCCACTCTCGGTTAACTATAACTAAGGCAATTGTGGCTGATTTATAACGTGGCCGTAGTGCTGAAGGATCATTTTACCGTCGCGATGCCCAGCAATTTGAGCAACTTGTGGCACCGACAAGCCACTTTCAAGGGCTTGACTCAGAAGAGTGTGTCGCGTAGCGTAGGGCTTTCTGTAAGGAATATCCAAAAACAATAATGTGGGCATCCAACATTGAGAACGAAAATTGCCATGATCTATAATTTGCCCCTTGGGGCTTTTAAAAATTAGACCACAAGCATTCTCGGTAATTATTGAGCTAAAAAGAACAAAGACACGATCGGACATCTTCAAAGTGCGGACAGATTCTTTGGTCTTGGGAGATTTACAAATTTTCTGGTATTTCCCCCGCTGCCGAGACACCGACTGCCTGATAAAAATCAGGCGCTTTTCTAAATCAACACTGTCCCAAGTTAACCCGACAGCTTCCCCAGTCCTCACTCCCGAAAAAAGTAAAAATCGCACAAACGGTGCGTAAGTGATATAGACCCGATCGACGTAATTTAATATTTTTTCGATTTCAGCGTCTGACAATGGCGCTTTTTTCTTGTCCGATTGCTGTCGCTCATCTTCTGTTGCCGTGCGAGAGCGAACCCTTTTCAAAGGATTATCCGCTGGCTTAATCAAGCCCTCTTCTACGGCCCACAACAAGCACGATCGCAACATAGACAATCTGCGATTAAACGTGCTCGCAGCCAACTCACTAATTTGCAGCCATTCAGTATTATCAAGCGAAGGATTTCCCGATTTTACAAGCATGGCTCGGACACAAGCATAATGATCTGCTGCGGTTGAAATTGGCAAGTCAAGAGAAACAACCCAAGCATCCCAAAGTTCAAGCCAGCAAATCTTGGGATTAGCTTTTACCCGAAGCGGAGTTTGAGCGGCAGATAACTTGTGGCGATACCTTCCTAGGGATGGATCAAAATTTCCAGCAAGAATATCATTTTCGATTTTTGTGGCGATCGCTGCGACCAATTGCCGATCGCGCTTATTCTCCCATTTTCCACCGGGCAAAGGCGAGAACGAAAACCTAGCGCCCTCAACAGTAAATTGAAGCCGGATCGCTTTCCTATCTTTTGACGGATTAATATTCATTTTGAGCGGATTTTGAGCGCAAACTACGTTAGCGGTAGATCCGACAAATCTATCAAAACTTTAAAAGCTTTGCTACGAGAGAACGGGACAGACGGGGCTCGAACCCGCAACTTCCGCCGTGACAGGGCGGTGCTCTAACCAATTGAACTACTGTCCCTCGTTTTGCCTTTGTTTCAGGCACAATTTCTATTATGCAGATAACTGCACCGTTTGTCAAGAGGTTTTTTGAACTTTTATTTGGAAGCCCAAAATTTGAGTCTCTTGCAGGGGACTGAAGTTGTTGTCGCTTACCAAAATCAGGCCTCTGGTACCATCGGCTAAATCGGGGCCAAATGTCAAGCCCTCAATGTTGTCTAGGGGAATTTTCAGAGTTTCCAAATCCAGCAGCAGCCGTTTTTGGGCGGGGGAAACCTCGCTGATACGGGTTTTGAGGCTTGGGAGTGCTTCAATGCGATCGGCTTTTTCCAAAGAAATCTCAAAAATTCTGATCGTCGTGCCGGTTTCCAGGGAGAAAGCGCGCTCTAAACTGATCAAGCGCTTGTCGTCGATCGCCAATAAATCCACTAAACCGTTGCTAGTTAATTTTCCCACAGGATTGGCACCAGGGGGTAGCGGTTCCGTGATGTAGGCAAAGGAGGCATCTGGATTGCCACTCGCAGCATCGTACCGCAAAATCCGGCACGGGCTGCCTTTTTCCAGGGAAGTTACGGCGCCATCTTGAACTGTAGCGTTTTCGGTGGCGGTGAATAGGTATTTGCGATCGGCAGTTAAAGTCAAGCTTTCAAAGGCGAGATTGTTGCGGATGCCTTTGGTGCCTTTGGCATCGGGCAAAAATAGGTCAGGAATTAAAAGCGTTTTCAGCAGTTTACCATCCAGGGAGAATTCTTTGATGAAAGGAGCGATTTGGCGATCGACATCTCCCTCAGAAGAAACAAACACGCTTTTGCCAGTAAAAGTTATCCCTTCGGGATCTAAACTGAATTCGGGAAAACTTTTACCGTTTTCATCTAATAAAGTCGTCACACCAGTAAATTCAATATTGTCTTTCTCCAGCTTACCAGATGCCAAGTTAATTTTCAGAGAATAGAAGCGCGCCGGAGCCTTGCTGCTGCGGTCATCAGAAATAGCATAATAAACTTGTTTCTCCGCATCATAGGTAATTCCCGAAAGTCCGCCAATTTCTGTCCCCCCAAAGGGAGAACCTGTTGGAAATATTGCCCTACCGATAAAATCTATTTTGGTAACAGCGAAAGATTGGGCCGAAAGATTGACAAAAATAGCAACAGTTGCTGCCATCAAAAAACAGGCAATAAATATAAGTATTTTCCCTAAATTGTGCATCTTACTATCTTCTTATCTTTCTTGCTTCGCGGCCTTTGCGTCTTCGCGGTTCGTTCAATCAGAAAATTACTGTTTCTGACTCAACAAAAAATTAGTCAACCAATCTTTAACGATGTAAGTAGCGCGACAGTCGTCCTCATTGTAGCGGACGATCGCCTCCAAGAGATCGCGATCGCCCGTTTTGAGCCAATCATCGTACCAACAGACACACTGAGCACCGTTAGCCTTAGCATCGCGCCAGTCAAAACCCAACCAGCGCGCAATGGGTTTGAGTGCGTAACTTTCCACCGGCATAATCGCTTGCTGCGTCACTTGCTTGTGAATATCCACAAACCTTTTCAGCACAGGCTTCCACAAGTAAGCTGGAGTGTTGTAAAGTTTAGCCAGTCGCTTAAAAGTCTTGACTTCGTAGTCACAAAAGTGGAAAATCGGAGCAATGGGATAAGCCCACATTAGTTCTAAAAATTGCTCCCAGATTGCACCTTCCTCAGCCGGTGATTCTGCCAGGAAGCCGTGGAATTTTTCAGTGTTGTTGTACCTGTCAACAACTAATACTCCGTGGAGATAATCTAAATTTAACTCCGGTTCGGCTTCGATGTCAAAGTAGAGTTCGATTGGGGCGATCGGCAAAAAGACAGATTGTGAATAAGGAATTGGTTTTTTGCGGAGAATCGGCGCAGGTATAGAAGGTGCAGCAGATTTATTTTCTGTAATCTTTACGGACTCAATTTTAGCTATTACTAAACTATTCCCTGCAACTTCTGGTATTCTGATAAACTGATTAACCGCTGTCGTTGCCGAACCTCTATCTTTAACATCCGTTAAATCCGTTACATAATCCGCTGCCGAACTTCCTTCTTTGACATCCGTTAAATCCGTTACAAAATCCGTTGCCGAACTTCCTGCTTCTCGCACAAACGGTTGATTTAACAAAGTCGATCGCGCTTGTTGCACCACATCGACAGCCACTCCCGCCACAAACTCAGGATAACTCGCTAATAAATCGGAATTAGCATTAGCCAAAGATGCTAAATCAGTCAATCCTAGAACTTTTAATATAGCATATCGCTTAGCCGTAACTCCCGGCAATAGCGAAAGATGTTTAATCGATTCGGCTTCCTCGTGACAAGCCGTATACCAACCGCAAAGAGTACACTTTTGCCGAGAAATGAAAACCTCCGGTTTCTGCCGATTTTCTAACATCTCAATGCACTCATCCAAAATCTGGAACATTTGAGGCATTCGCTGGTAGAGATTCACCGCCCAAAGCCCTTTTGTCCGCAGCATCAGCCACGCAGTTTCGGGCATTGTTCCCTGCATGGAAGCTAAGACTTTCGCATGAAAAGCAGCAATAATTTGATAGTCTAGTTTTGGTTTTTTACTTAACCACATATCGGCTGTCGCATAACTCCAATTACCAAAATTGGAATCTCCAGGCTGTTTGATTAATAAGTGCGGGCGACTGACGAGAGTGATTTCGGAAGAGTGCAGGATTGAGGAGGAAAGATGCACTGAAGTTTCGGGAATCTCGCCAATGTCTGGCAAATATTGACCGTCAATCCCTGATATAGAAGCTGTTTCACCATTGGTTTTACCTAATTCATCTTGGCAAAGGACTCCTCGATAAATGCGATCGACTCCTTGCTGCATTAAACTCAAAGTAGCCGCCGCACCAGCCGCCCAATCCCCTCTAGGATAATATGGTTGTTCGTAGGTTTCGGATTCTAAAGTTTGCTGCTGGTATGTCGAGCTATCTCGCATCAATTTTAGCAAAAAGTCACTTGGTGGATCTTGTTGTTTCCAATCTCCCAATATATCTAAAAATGCTCGGAGATTACATCGTTGATAGGAAAGTAGTAGTTTGTCAGTTATTAACATTTAGTGTTTGCAGAAGGTTCGTCAACGGATTGTGTAACGGATGTCACGGATGTAAAAGATAGAAGGTTCGGCAATGGATTATATAACGGATGTAACAGATGTCATGGATATAAAAGATAGAAGTAAGAAGGCTTTTTGAGAGAGGTTTTTGACATTAATATTTATTCGATCTGTCATCCGTGCAGATAGTCCATATATAGTATTTTGTAGAGGCAATCCCCGTAGTTGCCTATTCCTAGGGTTATTGTGTAAGTTCTATCAATGTTAACGCTATCGATATTCCTCAGAAAAAATGACAAAGGACAAATACCGGCAACAATTTCCAGCTTTGGCCAATAAAGCTTATTTTAACTACGGCGGACAAGGGCCGTTGCCTGAACCAGCTTTAGAGGCGATTTATGCAGCCTACAAGCGGGTGCAGATTGGGGGGCCGTTTTCGGGGGAAATCGGTGCTTGGGTGGCTCAGGAGGCGATGCTGACGCGACGTGCGATCGCAAACGAGTTAGCTGTCCCTCCGGAAACGATCGCCCTGACTGAAGATGTCACCGTCGGCTGCAATATTGCTCTGTGGGGCATTGATTGGCGATCGGGCGATCATTTATTGCTCTCTGACTGCGAACATCCGGGCATTATAGCTAGTGTAATGGAATTGCAGCGCCGTTTCAACATTGAGGTTTCGGTTTGTCCGTTGGCGGCTACTTTGAATGAGGGCGATGCGGTGGCGGTAATTGCTGATTATTTGCAGTCGAATACTCGGTTGTTGGTAATCAGTCACATCTTGTGGAATACTGGCCAAGTTTTGCCTCTGGCTGAGATTGTGAAAGTGTGTCATGAAGGCTATGAACCCCCCCTAACCCCCCCTTGCCAAGGGGGGGGGAAAGAAGATTTGCCTGTGCAGAATCACAAAGTCAGAGTATTAGTTGATGCGGCTCAATCTGTGGGAGTTTTGCCTTTGAATTTGATTGAGTCGGGAGTTGATTTTTATGCTTTCACGGGTCATAAATGGTGGTGTGGCCCGGAAGGTTTGGGTGGACTTTATGTGAGTGCAGAAGCTTTGGCAGATTTGCAGCCGGTGTTTATCGGTTGGCGGGGAATTGTGACGGATGCTAATGCTAAACCGATTGGCTTTAAACCGGGAGCTCAACGTTACGAAATTGCGACTTCGGCTTATCCTTTGTACAGGGGGAACGCATCTTATTGAACACTCTTCGCTAGTGGTGAGTATATTTTGAGATAAATTCACCATTCTTAGAAGCTATAGATACGCTTTGTAATGAC
>NZ_JAEQDE010000178.1:0-6103 GCF_020737865.1 Microcoleus sp. PH2017_35_SFW_U_B | reverse complement strand
TTGACAATAAAGCTTTTGAGTACCGTCTCGCTGGTAGCGCCTGCTTTGTCATAGGCGATCGCCTTTACCTCATACTCCCCTGCACTTAAATCCGACAAATAATAGCTAAAAGTTCCCCAGCCTTGACTATCAGCGATGAAATTTTCAGCATTAATAACCTTCATCCATTCTCCGCCTTCCTTCTTTCTAGAAAACTCTACTTTTTCCAGGTTATCAACACCGTCGGCGTCGTAAACTTTACCGCCTGTAAAGCTGATTTGTTCTCCCACTTTGTAAGCAGGTAAAACATCAAATTGCAAGTTTTTAGGAGCTGTATTTGTTGGCGGTGTCGGAGTTGGCGGCGTAGGTGTCGGAGTTGGCGGTGTCGGAGTTGGCGTAACTGTAGCTTCTTTGACACTAAAGCTTTTGAGTACCGTCTCGCTGGTAGCGCCTGCTTTGTCATAGGCGATCGCCTTTAATTCATAATTCCCCGCCCCTAAAGCAGGTAGAGAATAACTAAAAGTTGCCAACCCCTGACTGCCGGCTGTAAAATTCGTTGCATCTGCTAAATTAGTCCACTCATCGCCTGCTTTTCGCAATGATAATTTTATTCTGTCTAGGTCGATCGCCCCATTACCATCGATTACTTTTCCACTTGTTAACTCAATCGTTTCACCAATTTTATAAATGGCTTTTAAATCGAACTGTAAGTCTTTCGGTGGCGTATTTATTGGTGGCTTTGATTTGAGAAAATCGATAAATTTCTTCCCGCCTTCAGAAGTAGTCCAATCCTTAGCCGGATTAATTACTTCTTTCAACGGTACAGCTTTGCCGATCGCACCTGTCAACTTAAAAATAACATCCTGATAATCGCCATCCGAACCCGTATCAACCCGCTGATCCTCTAGGGAAAATACCAAGCCACCACCATCAACGTCCGCTATTTGACCGTACAACCAAGCATCATTTGGGTTGAGACTAGATAACGAAAACAGCGGGCGCTTATCTCCACCAATATCGGGATTGTTAAAAACCTCTTGCACTGTACCATTTGGCACCAACATTACAGCATAAGCCTTTCCGGGAGTTGTGGTAAATGTCTTCACGCCCTGATACGGCCCATCATTATAATTTTCTTCTCCCAAAGTGCCACGAAATAGAGGATTTCCCCCCTCTACGGATTCAAAAATCGTGATATGACCCAATACAGAATTACTCAGCGATCGTCTGGCAGCTTCCTTCATAAATCCCTTATAATCTGAAGCAAATCGCTCCATACCATCGAGACTAAAAATAGCTATTTCCCCTTGATATCTGCCGCCATCGTTGAGAAAATCGAAGCCTACTTCACTTTTTTGCGAGACAAAAAATCCCGCATCAACCCCCAAACCGCTTAACGGATCGATTCTACCATCGGCAGTTAAACTGACTTGATAATTTGTGTAGCCGGAAACAGGAGAAATATTTAAAATATAATCCGCCGCCCCTAAATTATCGATGTTAATAATTCCAGCTTTTACGTCGCTAGTTGAAATACTTTTGATTACCTTCCCTTCTTTGTCGCGCAGTTCCATATTGATATCGCCACTAACACCGATCGCGGAGATGCGGGCGCTACCCATCCTGGGAAGACTGAAAAAATAGCTATCTTTAGGATCGGTGTTATCCGTAGAACCGATCGAGAAATAGTTATCGTTGAGGCTACCGATTTGAATATTGGACATTTTATACACCCCTTTCCTTAATCAACTTAGGTTTATCAAAAAACAACGACCCGGAAATAAATACAGGTATGGCGAATTTTTAATACTTAAACTGTCGTTTAAGATGCTTTGCCTCACTCAGAATGATAATATGAGGCTTTAATGGATGAATCATGAAAATCTTTTTGACGAACTATATTATTAGGCATTTTTTCTCTCCTGTCAATCGATATTTTGATGAAGACTTGATGAAGGCTTTATGAAGATTTGACAAACCATTTGAGTTTTTACTCCTGTTTTGTATAAGTTCGATCGAACGCTGGTAATTTGCAATTTGTCAACTGGTAAGACAGAATTTTTAGTGGCATTTTATAAAACAATCCTGGCAATTTCTAGCGATCGCACGCAGGGCAAAAAACCCAGTTTCTGTTGTTGATGCACGAGTCCCACAGCCAGCGAGGGTTAAAGGTCGAGTTCCCGTCACCCTCAAAAATCGGCCGTTACTTATCTATCTGGAAGCAGGCGTTAGTTTTATGCAGAATGCTGCCTAATCTTCATAAAACTTTATAAATTGGAGAATGGAGCCGGGAGAAGTGGGGTCAGCAAGGGATCTCGCCAAAACATTCTCGAACCGGAACTTACCCCCACACGGCGAAGTTTCGTTGTTGTGGCGCGCCCTCAACCTTGCCGAACCGCCCCCCACACGGCGAAGTTTCGTTGTTGTGGCGCGCCCTCAACCTTGCCAAACCGCAACTGCCACCGTACCCACAGCCTCTACCCATGGGTAATAAGTTAAGCCTGTATGGCAGTTGTCAAGGGGATACCAGAAATCGGACTTGTTCTTTGCGGGCGATTATTCAGCAAACCCTAAGCTGTTTCGCATTTAAACTGGGATTTTTGAGTGCTGAAACCGCAAGCCTTGCCGAGATAGCCCGATCGATTTAAATGTAAAACAGCTTAATTAAATATAATCGATCGCCCCCGCAAAAGATTACTTGACTTGCACTTTTCGATCGCTGCGTTTGCGTTTCCATAACAAGCCGCCGAAAATTGCAGCCGCAGTTACTATCCCTCCAATTTCTGAAGGTTCGGGAACAGGTTCAGCACCATCGATCGCCCGCATTTTAAACGAGAACTTATCCCGATTTGATTCTAATTTTATTGGGAATGCTAGAGGGTTAGTCGGCTCGATTGGTGCATCGATACCGAGTACGCTAAACTCCGATACGCCGTAACCGAGCAAAGCCACAAAATCCACTATTTCATTAGGCTTGAATTTGCCGATTTCTTGACCGCCAACTGCGATAGAAAAAAGTTCGTCAGCATCAATACCGCTGGGCAAACTGAGAATTTTCGTAAATAGCGATGGTTCGGTTGGCTTGGGATTAAATGCGATCGGACTTGACCCAACAATATCCTCGCCGATTTTGAACGCAAAACCCGCCGAGGTTGGCGGGTCAAACCACAGGCGATTTGCTACATTATTAAAAATATGCCAACCATCCTCAAAACGATCGGGTAATACAGGATTGCGCTGAGAACTACCGCTGATAGGATCGAGCAGAAAAGCATGATTTGTACCAGTCGCGCGGTTAATCCCTTGACCGACAATTTGACCGCGATCGTTAATGCCGCTGATTTGCTGTAAAAACCACCCAGAATCAGCAGGAATCAAACTGTTAAGGTTAGCCATTTCGCCGTCTTCCCAGATTAAACCGTGACTGAGGCTGCCATTGACACTTGTGTTACCAAAACCGACTGCTTGTCCTTTATTATTAATTGCAACCCCGTAATTGACATTGCCACCGAGAGTTTTGAGTTCTGTAAGTTTACCGTTTGACCAAATAACAGGTTTACTTTGCCGAGTGTTCTTATCTGCTGAATGGCCGATCGCCTGTCCCAAATCGTTGATATCGTAAGCAATACTGTCGTTGTGTCCTTCCAGAGTTCCCAAGTCTACGATCGTGCCATTTTCCCACAAGGCAGCATGAGTTATGCCGAAAACAAGACCGGAATAACCAACTACTTGCCCTTTGTTATTGATACTCATAGCCCCGCCATTGAAACCAAGAGTATCGAGTTTTGTCATTACACCGCTTTGCCATACAAAGGGGTTAAATTGCTCTTGGGTAATGTTAAACTTACCAACTATTTGCCCAGCATCATTGATGTCACTAGCGCTACTGCTAATGCCACCAAAATAACCGAGGTCTGTCCTTTGACCGTTTTCCCACAAATAGGCATTATCCGTCCAATTTTCGCTGAGATATCGGCCCACAACTTGACCGGAAGTGTTGATTTGGTAAGCCCAAGTGCTGTCGGTAACTTCAGTCAATTGACCGTTTTCCCAAATCCAACCCACACCATTTTTACCCATTACCACTTGTCCGAGATTGTTGATACTGTAAGTGTTGCCGGGGCCGAGGTCTGTAATGGCATAGGAGGAAAAACCTGTATGGATACTGGCGGCGCTGACTGGTTCAACTACGGTAAATCCCAATAAAGTAAAAGCAGTCAGCGACAGACAACTTTGAACAAACCCGCGAGAGGAAGTTTGTTCAAACATTTTTTTTAATTTTTTCACGTGCACCTCAGAGTCGATGGTTGGGTTGGCATTGCTTGTTTGCATAGAAAACGAGTTCCCTGTATATCTATCAGGGTGTCGATCGAGATTTTATGCGCTGACGCGACAATTTGTTACAAAAATTTACTAAAACTTACGCCTCGCCGTCCAGAAACCGAGTTTTCTACGACAATACTAGGTTCCAGAATGATAATCGCTGTCGGTGGGAGAGTCCACCAACAGCGATTATTCGATCGTCATTATTATTCAATTACATTTCTAGACATTGCGGGTATGGCTCAAGGGCGAAAAATTTTGAAGCAAGCGGTGTTGGAATTCCTAGTTCACGGGCTGCGCTACGTATTCTACGCCCAACCAGGTTCCCTCTCGCGGGGACTGCCAAGGGCACATTCTGCTGAACCTTTGCAAAGCAAGCTGGTTTGTCTCACCATCTGAGGTTTATATCTGGCCCGACCCTGAGGGTATCGTGAGAGGACAGGCGATCGCGCCTCTGTACCGTTCAGTCCCCCAAGCTGCCAAGAACGATCCAAAACTTTATGCCTTACTCAGCTTGACTGACGCTATTCGAGTTAGTCGGGTGAGAGAGCAACGTTTAGTTATAGGCGAACTTGAAAAGCTGCTTGCTTCAAAATAATGGAATCACTGGGTACCACAAGAAACTACGGTTTTTCGATCGACAATTTGCACAATATTAAAAAGAAAATGTGCTTAATGATACCGATTCGTAGCAGCAACCAAATTCGGGTTTACTACGATCGAACACTACCAAACTGCTACCAAACTAGATTTACCAATACTAAAACTACACTAAACTTGACGTTACAACACTCGTTCGCAGTTCATCTATTTTCGTACACTTTCATCTCATTTTTGTCCGCGAACGTTGTACTTTTGTCTATGAACGTTACACTTAGATCCATTTTAATCCACACACCCAAATATTCATATAGCACAAGGAATACAGGTGTTTTCAGACCATCAAAAATTGCATAGAATAGCAGGTAGGCATTGCCAAAAACCGAGATTCAGGCAAATACTACAGGGGGGCATGGAAGCAAATATTGCGCGTCTTTACTTACTCCGCATTGCGCCGTTTTTTACCATTTCAGTCACCGAATACTTGGGAGTATCGAAATACCTGTTTTTTTGACAAAAGCGCAGAATCGAAAAACCTATCTCAAAAAGCCTAATTTGCAGATCATAACTGATGCAATTGTTCAGCTTGCTGTTGGATAGTGCAGTTATTTTTGCTGCTATGAGTTAGGAGTATAGCGGTTCTCAAGCCACGCGCGGGGTACAAACCGATCTATGGATGCCCTATGCCCAATCCCCAAGGGTACCTCATCGAACAGAAAAGGGCTATACCAGTGATGCCCGTTACGATCGACTTTAAGGGACTTCTCCCGTGAACTCGCCCCCATCCACAAAATGACCCGACTTGGATAGATTTAGTGACACAGAAATTAGCCCAAGTTACGATCGACTTCTTGGCAATTATTTAACCACAGAGTCTCAAAAGCATAAGTCAAAAGCATAAGAAAGCGAGCAAAACTTGGGAGGTGAGGACACCGCCATGTTTCGTACACCACAAGCCATTTTGAGAGTTGGAAAACTTAAATCGATCGAATGTTTGAGAACAGCGGCCAGACATAACAGCCGAACCACTGTCGTACCAAATGCTGACAAAAACAAGACTGTTGAAATCTTGCAAGGCCAAACATCGCCCGAAGCAGTCGTAGAACTAGCACGGGCAAAAATTGGCTCTCAAAAAGTCCGAAAAGATGCAGTCATTGCCGCAGACATCCTCCTGGGGGCTTCCCCCAGCTACTTCAGACCC